>CABMIA010000092.1 GCA_902386085.1 uncultured archaeon | reverse complement strand
GAATATTTTAAGGATCGGGGAGGATATCCAGTGGGAGATACGCGGCGAGGTGGAACGCTTTGCGACCCTGAACGGGAACGTGGCTGTCGGGGAAGGCACTATCATAAGGAATGGCGCGTACATCGAAGGACCTGTTATAATCGGGAAAAATTGCGATATCGGGCCAAACTGCTACATCAGGCCGGCCACGAGCATCGGGGATAATGTAAGGATAGGCAATGCCGTGGAAGTGAAGAACAGCATAATAATGAATGGAACGCATATCGGGCACCTGAGCTACGCAGGGGATAGCATCATCGGGGAGAGATGCAATTTCGGAGCCGGGACAAAAGTGGCCAATTTGAGGCATGATAACAGGAAGGTGCTGGTGGAGCTTGGCGGGAAAAAGTTTGATTCAGGAAGAAGGAAACTTGGTGTAATAATGGGTGATGATGTGCATACCGGTATCAATAGCATGTTCAATGTGGGAACGACAGTTGCCGGCGGTGCATGTGTCGGGCCTGGTGAATTTGTCAAAGGTTCGGTGATGAAATGAAAACCGACAATCTTTCGTGGAAGTGCTGAGTGGATTTACGGTAAAGCCGTGTTGTGAAGCCAGAGGGGCTAAACAAATACAAAAAGAGATATATGCAAACAGGATGATAATGGTGGGAAATAAATAAAGGTAAATATTCATGATTCCATTTAATATTCCCCTGATTACAGGAAAAGAAAGCGATTATTTATCAAAAGTCCTTCAAAACGGGAAGTTCTGCGGAGATGGCAATTTTTCAAAAAAGTGCGATGAATGGCTGAAAAATAATGCCAGGGCAAAAAAGGCATTGCTCACAACCTCATGCAAACATGCTCTTGAGATGTCAGCCTTTTTGTGCGATATAGACAAAGGCGATGAAGTGATCATGCCTTCATTTACTTTCGTATCTACTGCAAATGCTTTTTTGTTGAGGGGAGCGAAAATAATATTTGTGGACATCCGGCCTGATACGATGAACATCGATGTAACAAAGATAGAAGATGCAATTACGAATAGAACAAAAGCGAGCGTTCCCGTCCATTATGCAGGGGTCGGATGCGAGATGGATGCAATTATGGATCTCGCCCGCAAATATAATCTTTTCGTTGTAGAAGATGCAGCCCAGGGATTGATCGCGGATTATAAGGGCAGAGCATTGGGAAGTATCGGGCATGCAGGCTGTTATAGTTTTCATGAAACGAAAAATTACCAGTGCGGGGAAGGCGGGGCCATCCTTGTGAATGATGAGGGATTCATTGAACGCGCCGAGATCATCAGGGAAAAAGGGACGGACAGGAATAAATTTTTAAGAGGTGAAGTAGATAAATACACCTGGGTGGATGTAGGCTCGAGCTATCTTCCGGCTGAACTCAATGCAGCATTCCTGTATGCGCAGCTTGAAAAAGCAGAAGAAGTAACGATCAGGAGACTGGATATATGGCACAGGTATTTCCGGAATTTGAAAGAATTAGAGACTGAAGGATATCTGGAATTAACTAAAATTCCCGCACATTGCAAGCACAATGCACATATTTTCTATATAAAATTAAAAGATCTGGATGAAAGGCAAAAAATGATAGACTATCTAAAGGGGAACGGGATCCAAACGGTGTTCCATTATGTCCCCTTGCATAGTTCCAGAATGGGCAAACTGTTTTGCGAATTCAGGGGCGAGGATGTATATACAACAAAAGATAGTGAAAGGCTGCTTCGGCTACCATTGTTCTTTTCATTATCTTTCACGGATGTAGATTTCGTCAGCAATAAGATCAGAGGGTTTTTCGGATGCCAAGGATAGCAACTCCCGTCTCAGATATATTCCTTGATAAAAAATATACAAAAATCCTGATAGAAAAATCGGACTGCCTGGAATTAAGAGACAGGAGTATGGATACAAATTTCAAAAATGAGGAAATTTTTCACTGCGAGATGCAGCCGATTCATGAGTTTACCAAAAAAAATTTTGAATATATACAAAAAATAAAAGATAAACATCCCGGTTTAAAACTTCTGACTTTTCATTGCGCCTCATCATGTAATGATCCCTGCATCGAAAACGGTATGTTCAAGTTAAACGGGAAAAAATATACAAAACAAGATCTCCTGGATAACGCAAAACACAATTTTTTAAAGTTGAGAGAAATCCTGGGATCTGTTATAAAAATCGGAATAGAAAATAATAATTATTTTCCGACCGAAGCGTACGATTATGTCACCGATCCTGAATTCATATCAGAAATTATCCATGAAAATCAGCTATATTTTTTATTTGATATAGCCCATGCCAGAATTGTGGCATATAACAGGAATATCGAATACGGAGAATATAAGGAAAAACTACCTTTTGACAGGATTATACAATTACATATAAGTTCTTACGGAATTAGTGACGGATTGGCATGTGATCTCCATGACTATCCCGGGGAAGAAGAGTTTAATGAGGTAAGAGATATTATAAGTAAATACGACGTGGAATACCTGACAATAGAGTACTACAAGGACATTGAACATTTATTAATATCATTAAAAAAAATAAAGGAGATAATAGATGAATTTCATGGAGCAACTTTTCAACCTTAAAAATAAGGTTATTGTAGTGACTGGAGCTAACGGCCAGCTCGGGAGCACTATTTGCAGGTCATTTAAGGGAACAGGTTCAAAAGTGATTGGAATTGATCTGAATATTAACAACAATAGAATTGATGGGGTTGAATACTTCAAGGGAAATATTACTAAAAAAGATGAGCTTTCCGGTGTCTTTGAGGATATAATAACCAGATACGGTTCCTTTGATGTCCTGATAAACAATGCCGGTGTCAGCACATTTGAGCCTTTTGAAGTCAGGCCTGAAGAAAAAATTGACTGGGTCATGGATGTGAACCTGAAAGGTTCATTTTTTTGTATCCAGGGCTATGTTAATATTTTTGATAAATTCAAGCTGAAAAAGGGCTCGATCATTAATATTGCTTCCATATACGGGATAATAAGCCCTGATTTCAGGATATATACGGACTGCGACAGGAAGAATTCGGAAATTTACGGGGCAACAAAAGCAGGAGTGATCCAGTTGACAAGATATTTTGCAGTACACCTGGCAGACAGGAATATCAGGGTAAATGCCGTTTCCCCCGGAGGCGTTTTTAATCCGGATAACCCCCAGGGAGAGGATTTCGTCAGGAAT
>CABMIA010000091.1 GCA_902386085.1 uncultured archaeon | reverse complement strand
GTACAGGAGCAAAGCAGGCTCAATTGCAGAAGCCCTGAAAAATGCAGATCCGGAACTTGCAGCTTCAGGTAGCCTTGAACTTTCTCTAAATGGTGAGCACATCACGCTTGACTCTTCCAGCTTCACGGTTGAAAAAGAAATGCTCTTAAAGGGAAAAGCCGTGGATGTCATTGAAGTTGGAAGTGCGGTAATCGTGATTATGCGGTAATCCAGGCCGGGTCAAAGGCAAATATTATTAGAGACCCGGTCAAATATACCGGCGATGGCACGAAAACTGAATTCCCAAGATCTGCTTCTTCTAAAAAAACTTGCGCCTGAACTGGTTGATCACACATGCGAACATGCAGGACATGAGTTCAGGTCTGTGCTTCCTCCGGTATCTCAACATCTTTCAATATCTTCCAGGGATTTCGCTCTGCGCCTGGCGAAACTCTCTGATGAGGAACTGGATTATCTAGTTAACCTGATCTTCGAGGGAATGGAAAGCCTTCACTGCGTCAGGAAAGAGCATGTTGACGCCCTCGTCGATGTTATTGGCACACGGATTTCGAAGGTAAAAGCAACTGAACTGCTTGAACTCTACAAGTTCGTGGGTGATTGAAATGCCGCATATAATGGAACTTTTCGGGAGAACACGGGTTGTGGTGAAGGATGGAAAGGTCGTGGAGGTTGGGGAGCCTGTCGCTGAGTGGTGCCCTGTTTTCAGCAAATTCGCAGGTGTGTCGAAACTGACAGCAGAAGAGGCAAGAAAGAACATGGAATACCGGATCCGGGAACTCGGTATGTTCACCCCCGAAAGAAGGTTTGACTACGGTGTTTTCGTGAATTTCGGGGCAAGCGAGATAATGATGACAGCGCTTAGCAGGGGTCTCATAGACACAACTGTCACTGTCTGCGACGGAGCAGGTACGGTGATTACAAGCAACCCTGCGCTTGTGCAGGGCATGGGCGCTTTGATGTCAGGGCTTATTGAGACCGAGCCCATACCTGAAATAATTGCAGGTGTAGAGGCGCGGGGAGGAATTGTGCTTGATAAGGAAAGGGCAGGAATAAACCAGGTGGAAGGTCTTAAAAAAGCCTGTGAATCCGGGTATAAAAATATCGCGGTAAGTATTGTAGCGCCAGAGGATGCAAGAAAGCTTCGTGCCCTGGAGAAAGATTACAATATCAGTTTAATCCTGATCGGGGTGCATCTTACAGGAATACAGCGCATGGAAGCCAGGGAATTGATCGGGGCAATGGACATCGTTACAGGCTGCGCTTCAAGGACGGTGCGGGATATCGTGAAACCCATTCTCCAGGTGGGCACTTCTGTCCCGATGTTTGCCATAACGCAGAAGGGAAAAGAGCTCTTGTGCGAGCGGGCAAAGGAGGTTGATTCGCCAATCCTCGTGAATACGATGAGACTGCCCGTGCTGCCTGAACATAAGCAGCCAAGGCCGCTGGGATAGAAATAGCAAAATAAACAGGATTCACTTTGGTAGTCTTTTATGAAGGTCGATTAGGCGCATAGATATAATATTTACCTGCAAATATAATTATAGTAACTTGGGATGTTATTCCAGCGAGGATGACATCTTCGAATCACCGCATAACGGAATTGTCTGAAATGATAAGCGCAGGTCTTGCTTTTTGTTGAACTCCATCAGATGTAATAAACGGGAAAGGCAATAATACGACATCGCCGCGATCATAACTCATAAATATCTTCTTCTGGTGAATCCCATATTTTACTTAACGATTTTTGCTGCAGGAGAAGCGAGTTATCGTCAATTTGTGATTTTGATGTTCGAGGGATCGACTTTTAAGAAATTTAGCGAAATCGATTAACATCTTTTCTTCCTTTGTTTAAGATTATATTATCAAACTTAGTCTTATAAATGCTTTTTCTTTAAACGAAATACATTATCACAGGCAGCAGTATAACACCCATTGCATGCGTTTTCCTGATCTTTGCAAAGGATGCGATCATACCCACAGATGTAGAAATTAAAAATATCATAAATCCAAACCAGCCTGTGAACATGAAGACCATGATAGAAAGACCAGCCAAAACTGCGGTGCACAACTTTGAATAATTGACCTTTGAAAGGAACCCCGATATCCTGTCCCCCAGGAAAATCGTAGTATAATAGGAGATGATTGAAACAAAAATTATTACAATCAATAGAATAATAATAACCGACAAATCCCATTCATTGACGTTGACCAGTTGGTCTATCGCCACCATCGCGCCGCTCCTTGTTTTCTGGATGACATAAAGGGCGACCAGGCTGAAAACCGCATTGGCTGCGTTTGCGCCGTTTATCGATATAAGGAATTCTTTTGACGAATACTCATCTTTCTCTTCCCTGACAAGTATCCGCGCGATTATGGTGCCGACGGCAGACGACACGCCTGGAAGCCATGCCACAAAAGACCCTGCCGCGCTTCCCGTCAGAAGTCCCCTGGCAATCCTTTTTCCTGGCAGCACAAATCCGCACCCCTTTTTTTGCGGGGGGATCTCGGATTTTTCCATCAGGCTGATTAAGAGCATAGAAGCGCCGAATAATCCTGAAAGAAGCGGAAGGAGAATGGAGGGTTCCCCGAATTTAACAAACGGTGACATCATTGCTGTATTATCGAACGCAAATACCCCAAGAATTCCCGATAACAGGAAGAGCATGACAGCATATGCCTTATATTTAAGATGTACGAGCGACCCTTGGCCTTCAACTACCTCGCCATTCTCGGTGGCTATCAAAAGTACCACGATTAAAACGAGGATCCAACCTATGTAGGCGTTAATCGTGCCGTATATGCTCAGGAAGAAAAATCCCAGGGGAATCGCCATCAATAACGATACAACCACTGCGCCTGCCGCCCCGATAGCGGATAAGCGCACAGCTTCCGAACCCCTTCCTTCCATGAGAAGCGCATGCCCGGGAAGAACTGCAAGCGCAGTGTCTGCTTCAGGCGCACCGAGGAAGACGGAGGGTATGATATCGAGAAAAGTTTGTGTTATCGAGTTTGAAAGTATTATGACTGCGATGTAGAAAGGCGTGAACCCTATATCAAGAAAAGCCGGGGTCAGGGCAACAAGTATGAGGGCAAAATTATTGACATGGATACCGGGTGTGAGGCCTGAGATAATGCCGAGGAGGAAACCGAAGAAGATAGAGATGATGAGAAGGGTGAGGGAGATATCCATGGAGTAATCTCGAAGCCCTGATTAAACAAAAACATTATGATATTTATCCAGGGGAATCTACAAGAGATTGAAATTAAGTCCCTGATATTCCCACTCCCTTTACCAACAGCCATTTCCATAGAGGTACGTAGATTATTTTCTTTTCCCCGACGCTTTCTTCATCATCAGAATCTTCGTTTATTACAAGCCCTTTTTCAAGATTAAACTCATTCATAGCTTCGATTAAAGCTGTCAATTCCATACTCTTTTTTTCATCATCATCCAGGTTCCAGCAGACCTGAATAAGCTCCCTGACACGCAATCCTTCTTTTACCAGGAAATCCACTTCGCCTTTACCTTTCCAGTAATATACCTCCTCCCCTCTTCTTTTCAGTTCCAGGAGAACTATGTTTTCAACAAGCCTTCCCAGATCTTCGGAGAACCTGAAGGATACTGTGTTCCTCAATCCGGTATCTATGCAATAAACTTTCTTCGGGGATGATGATTGTACTCCTTTGGAATAAGAAAACTGGTTTACAAAAAACGTCAGGAAACTGGTTTCCAGGTATTCGGCAAAATTTTTGGCAGTGTTCACGCTACCAAGATTATATATATTTTTCAGTTTGTTGTAGCTGATGGTATTTGAAATATTGGACATTAGATATCCCGCGATTTCCTGGAATGCTTTTACCTCCCGAATATTATATCTTACAACAATGTCCCTGAATATTATGTCGCTGTAAAGCCGGTGAAGAACCTCTTTTTCTTTATATTTTATATATTCAGGAAACCCGCCTTCATGGATGTACTCAAAAAGGGCTTTTTTGATTTTTGCCCTCTCCTCTGTCAGGTATTCCAGGTTTTTTGCCCTTCCGAACTTGTTAAATTCAAGGTATTCAGTGAATGAAAAGGGATATATATCCTTTGTCAAGTGCCTTCCTGTCAGGTGAGTTGCAAGTTCCCTGCTTAGCAATCTTGCATTTGAACCTGTTATAAAAAATTTAAAACCGCTATCTGACATTCTTCTCACAAATCTTTCCCAGCCTTCTATGTTCTGGATTTCATCAAAAAAGAATGTCTTATGCTTTCCGTAAAGCTCCAGGTACGCCTGATAAAGATTATCAAAATCATCTGTTGCGGAAAATTGTATCAGGCGCTCATCTTCAAAATTCAGGTAATAAAAATCATCTTTAAAGTGTTTTGCCATTATCTGGGTCAGGAGCGTTGACTTCCCGCTTCTTCGGACTCCGATTATTACGACTGCATGAGGAAGCTTGAGATACTTTTCTATTTCTTTTAGGGATTCCCGCTCCAGTCCTTTCTCTTTTTTTTCAAGCTCGGCTTTTTGCTGGACTATGATTTCCTTGAGCATTCTTATATTCATAATAATATGAAGTGTGCTTCTTATTAATTAAAGTTTTCATTAGTAATGAATATATTTATAAATAATATCTCATTTCCAATGAAATAAATATTTTATGATTTTGCCAGGATAATACCAATCACACAAAAAGCATTATGCTTTGGGATACAATTCTTATCCTGTGAAAATCGCTGTCACCAAGCTCAAGGAAAAATCCGAAGGCATCCGGGAACTATTCTCACGGTACGGGCATGAAGCATTCATCGTTTCTACTATGCAGGCAGGTGAACCCACAGACCCTGCGCCTCTTTTGCACCTGTGCGAAATGATCTCAAATGGCAGGATCGACATCCTTATTTTCACAAGCGCGCTCGGTGTTGAAAAACTTTTTGAAAAAGTAATGCCGAGAAATGTAAGAATAGTAAGCGTGGGCCCGAAAACCGCGAAAAAAGTAGAAGAATACGGCTTGTCATGCGAAGTCATACAATCATTTTCATCAGAGAATTTTGCGGAGTATCTTGGGGATATCAAAAGCAAAACCGTTGGAATCGCTCGGGCCGAGGTGCCAAACCCGGAATTGACAGGCTCCCTGGCATCAAAGGGTGCGACAATTGTAGAAGCGTCCGCATACAGCCTGGAACCCGCAGCATGTGAATTTATTGATATCCTGAAAGATGTAGATTCCGTGATATTCACCAGTGCCAGATCATTTGAATCATCGGGTTTCAGCCAGGACCTTGCAAAAAAGCTCAAAGTGATCGCTATCGGACAGAAAACCGCTGACGCGATGAGGAAACGCGGCATAGTACCGGAGTTCGTAGGGAACGGTACGCTAGAAAGCTGCCTGTCTCATTTATCCTGACTTTTTTCAGGCTTCGGTTCCTGGTGCTCCTGCGGTTTATCAACTTCGGAAAGAGCAGATGATAAAACCTCACGCTTCTCTTTATCAGTTTCTTTCCCCTTTGCTTCTGTCTCAAAAGGGTTTCCAACGCTCGCGAATAAAGCTATTATCCTGATGCATCCGGTCATGTTATCATCCACTTTAGCACCCCAGATTATCTTTTTCGTCCTGGGAACATGCCCGGCCATCAATTCCCCGATTCTTGCGACTTCTTCAAGCGTCATCTCCTGGCCGCCTGTAATATTTATGAGCAGACCATGAGATGCGGCAATATCCGGAATATCAAGAAGTGGCGCCGATATCGCTCCCATAACCGCTTTCTCAACGCGGTTTTCACCTTCCCCTTCACCTATCCCGAAAGAAGAGATCCCGCCTTTTTCAACCACGGCTTTCAGGTCTGCAAAATCAAGATTCATAAGGCTCGGTTCCGTGATCGTTTCTGTGATGCCCTTGATCAAAGATCCTATCAATGTATTTGCGACAGCAAATGCCGCTTTCAAGGGCAGGTTCCCCGCGAATTTTCGGAGCTTGGTGTTATCGATCAGTACAACAGAATCGCATATCCTGGAGAGTTCAACAATGGCCTTCTTAGCGTTTTCGCGCCGGATGTACTCTATCTCAAAAGGCATGGTCAAGCATGCGATAGTGAGAGCTCCCAGGGAACGCGCTATTTCGGCGACAACCGGGGCTGAACCCGTTCCGGTTCCGCCGCCTAGCCCGGCTACAATGAACACGATATTGATTCCTTCAAGTTCTTTCCTTATGTCATCTGCGCTTTCCCTGGCGCATTCCGCCCCGACTTCAGGAAAGCCGCCGCAGCCTTTGCCCCTGCATCTTTCTTTCCCGATGAGCATGAGCTTATCTGCCCGCTGCAGGACAAGATGGTTTATGTCAGTATTTGCGGCTATTACTTTAGCGGCTGTAATGCTTCTGTTTGAAAGATAAGTTACGATATTGCATCCTGCGCCCCCAAGACCGATAACTGCCACAGTAGGTCGTGATGCTTCCCTTACTTCTGTTAATTCTGTCATCCGGTAGTTCAATAGATTCTTTTTGATATAAATATATATTCAACAAATGATCCGGTTGGGAACTGCCAATATCTGTTTCAAAGATTTATTACCAGCTGTCCTTCTTCACAATACTGCAGCATGAGGTCGGCGACTTCATACGACTCTATCATTTCCACACCCTCGATCAATTCATTCTGCTCAAAACCGATCATAGCTGACGCCAGTTCGCAGCATTTGAATTTCACGCCTATGTCCATGCATTCCCTCACTCGCTCATCATATGGAGGGGCGCCGCGTTTTCCTCGTTTCCCGAGTATCACTCCCATCGGGCCCCAGAGGACTACTAAGACATCCAGCCCTTTCTTCCGGTAATATTTTGCAAAACGCAGTGTTTCCATCGGGCTCGTGCTCTCGTACACCATGTTTTTAAGGAAAAGGAGGACTTTTGTTACTTTCCTTTCTGGCATCTGTTGTATATTTTGAAGGGATGATATTTTAAGGTATCTGCACCTCTGATTAACGCACATTTTGCATTCATTGTGCAGTCTATCCCTTTGCCACCCCGATCGGCAGCAGCCTCACAACCTTCCTCGCGATACCAAGTTGATGTACCACATCCACCACATCCTCGCTTGATTTGTAAACAGAAGGTGCCTCTTCAGCTATCACCGATGGCTGTGTAGCTCTCACGGATATCCCCTTTGCTGCCAGTTCTTTCTGCACATCCTCTCCCCTGAATGCCTTCAGCGCCGCAGACCTGCTTGAGACCCTGCCCGCCCCGTGGCATGCGCTCCCGAATGTG
>CABMIA010000090.1 GCA_902386085.1 uncultured archaeon | reverse complement strand
GGTCGATGATCCATAAACCATTCTCCCGACCGCGTACGAAGATAGTTATGTTGCTGCCCTATGATGCTGACGTAATATCAGATGTTACATTGCCTCCTATTCTCTGCCAGCCGCTCCAGGCGCTGCCGTTCCAGTCCTGGGTCCATAAACCGTTATCCGTCCCACTCCCGAAGATAGTTATGTCAGTAGCCGAGGATGTTGCAGTAATCCTTGAGGTAATATTACCTCCTAAACCCTGCCAGTCACTCCAAACGTTGCCATCCCATTCTCTATAATACACTGAATTATCTGTACCGCGTACAAATACCATCAATTTCTTAGCAGCAACCGTGTCAGACGGCGTGGAAACGATTATCAATGTAACAATTGTAATAATAAAAACTGCAATAGATGCGACAGCTACGGGCGATCCATATTTATATTTGTTACCAGTCATTTACTTTACTTACCATCCTGCTGCAACACTTTCGGACATAATAGATGAAAATCGTCAATCCTGCACTGTAAAGACTACTCCGCATGGTCCTCCCTGAATGATTTTCGTTTATGCTTTAATAACAATATATACCTTGTGGTTACACAACTCCTTATCGTCTCATTGGCCAGGAAGGCGTAAATGAATTTATCCTGAAGCCTGTTTTGGAAACCTTTATAGCTGTTCGGGAAAAAGTAGGATTGATGAAATGGGTAGCACTTAATATCCCAGGGGGGCATGCAACTCACTCGTTACAAGATACAGGAAGGAAAACGATAAAAGCTGCTGCTGTGCAATCTGTCCAAAGAGCCCACCCGCGCTACGAAAAATTATGGATTGGGGTATCCGAATAAACGCTAAATTAAATATCTGAGGGATCCTGGGTACAATGGATGACGAAGAACATACGAAAAACTGGCCCCTGTCCAACTATCCTATACTGATGGCTTTACTGATGCTGATTGCAACAGCAGCATCATTGGGACTTGGAAGTAGTGAAAGTTATGCAAACCAGATTGCCATCTATGCATATTTTTTACTGGTTACAGGCGTTGCAATAAGGTTTTTTGAACTCACATTGCCCGGGACTCTTGTCCAGAAAATCAAGGAAAAACTTCAAATAGGCAAAAACGTAGATGTTTTGGCGGGCAAAAATAAAAGCAATCCCGGCTTTTTTTCTGACGTTACGAAAAACGTTTTATCGTTTTTATTGATTTTCTTTTTTATATCCATGGGTTACGGAGCCCTGGTTGACTGGTTTTTTGTGGAAGGATTCATTAAACAACTGGGATATACTATTTTAGTATTCCTTGCGCTGCATCTGGTATTGAGGTATGGGATGAGAGCATGAGCCTCTCTTTTTTAAAGAAATATTTCCCAGTAATATTCTATTTCTCTATCTCCTTCCTGATCTTATTTTATTTTAAAGGATATTATGTATTGACACTGGACATGGTTTTCCCAATAAAAAACCTTTTTACAGAATACTTTTACGGCTTTATTCCCCCTGAATATGGAGGATATTTGCTCATCGTTTCGAGGATTGAGCCAATGCCTGCCTGGCTATTACAAAAGCTTTTCCTGTTTTTAATAATATTCCTTTCCGGATTTTCTATGCATTATTTAATTAACACAAAATCCTCCATTCCAAAATACTTCGCAGGCATGCTTTATGCGGTAAATCCATTTGTCTATGTCCGCTTTCTTGCAGGGCACTGGATAATATTGCTCGCTTATTCGATCATGCCATTTGCTGTAAAATCATTTCTTGATTTCCTTGATAACAGCAGCAGGAAAAATCTCGTAAAATGCTCGCTCTTAGCAACTCTCGTAGGCGCTATAAGCTCCCATATCCTCGTCCTGATGTTTCTGGTATATTCTATTTTGGTAATTTTTAAGCTGTACCAGATAAGAAATGAAGCCGGGGCCATAAAAAACCTTTTGAGGTCACTTTCCATATTCGCAGCGTTATTTATTCTTTTCAACTTCTACTGGCTTCTTCCCCTGTTTACGGCAAAATCAACATTGATAAACCAGATATCACAACCTGACATCTATACCTTCGCCACAAGAACCTCAGCTTTCAATGCAGCCTTCACGATTGCGAGCATGTATGGCTTCTGGCGATGGGGCTACATCTACGCAAAGGATTTCATCCCTTACTGGTATCTGCTGTTCTTCTTCATACTTTTTTTGACTGTGCACGGTTTTATAAATAATTACAGAAGCAGAACCCTGGGCCTGCCTTCAAAAACATTTGCAGCAGTCGCAGTAATAGCCGTGATTTTAGGCTCAGGCATCTACGGTCCCTTTTCTTCATTGTTTGAATTTTTGTTTAACAACGTATTCTTCTTTAGAGGCTTCAGGGATTCGCATAAGTTTGCTGCGCTGCTCGTTCTATCCTACTCCTATCTCGGCGCCCTCGGCGTTGCAGAGTTAGAGAAGATGGCACGTAACGGCTCATATAAAAAAATAGCATGGGTGGCCGTTATTATAGCTCTGGTCATTCCTTTTATTTATTCCTTCACCATGTTCAATAGTTTCTGGGGCCAGTTAAAATCAACTGATTACCCTGAGGACTGGTACGAGGTTAATGATTTCTTGAACAAGGATCCCCAGGATTACAATGTTTTATTCATGCCCTGGCATCAGTACATGAATTTCAAGTGGATCCCTAACCGGGATCAGAGAATTTCTAATCCGGCTTCAACCTTCTTTGACAAGCCCATGATACAGGGAGAGAACCAGGAAGTCGGGGGTGTCTATTCCCAATCCACCAATCCTGCACAGCCTTATGTTGAATCCCTGCTGCGTAACAGGAACAATATAACAAACCTGGGCGAGCTCATTATTCCCCTGAACGTCAAATATGTGCTTTTAACAAAAGAAGTGGATTATAAAGAATACTTCTTCCTCTTCAACCAGACAGATCTGGAAATGATTAAGGAAACCAAGAACTTCTATATTTTCGAGAATAAACACGCTGTTTCCCGATTCTACCTGCCCTCTTCACAAGAACCCAGGAACTTTTCATCCCTTTCGCCCCTCCCCTACACCGAATCACTGCCTGTGGATTTCCATGTAAATGCAGATAAAGGATACATCCTATTCGTCCCACCGAACCTGGACTCTGCGTACTGGGAGTTTGACGGACGGCCTTCCATCATGAGCGGGTTCTACGCGGTTTATCCGGCTGGAGAAGGGACGGTTTACTACAGGAAGTTCAATACCTACCTTCTGGGATACATTATTTCACTGGCTGCACTGATAGGGCTTGTTGTGTGGTATAGGAAGGAAAACCTTTGGGTGGGCACCGGAAAAGAGAGATAAATCATTATACCAGAAGAAATGGAAAGATCAAGACGGGCATCGGAGGGCATATCTATTAATCGAGACATTTACACAAGCATTACAGATTCAAGGTTAAAAAAGATAGTACATGGAAGATAGACTGCTCAAACATGGAAGTATAATATTTATTGCCTCTGTTATTTCATTCTTTTTTGGCTACGTATTCCATTTTTACATGGCAAGGGCACTTGGACCTGATAACTATGGGATCCTGGGTTCAATGCTTTCACTTTTCTATATTTTCTCTGTGCCAAGCAGTGTTATAACGACAACACTAGCCCAGGTCGTATCGGAACAAAAAGTAAATATGGAATACGGAAAAATCAAATCGATTCTTCTGATATCAGCAAAGAAGTTGGTATATATCGGTGTGATTATTTTCGTTATATTGGTCATATTAAGTCCTTTTCTCAAAAAAATATTGAACCTGCCTTCGGAAATTCCTGTAATCTTTCTCGGATTTTCCCTTATATTTATTACAATTGTTCCCTCCCCAAGGGGAGTGCTCCAGGGAATGCAGGAGTTCGGCAGCCTCGGGTTTAATATGCTAATAGAAAAGCCTTTGCTTGTTTTGTTTGGCATCGTGTTTATTTATCATGGAATGGAGGTAAATGGAGCAATACTATCTTATGGAATTTCAACACTGGTTATCATAATACTTGCGTTCATACCGCTAAGATTCGTACTGGAGAAAAAAAGCGAGCCTGTTAACCTGTCGGTATATAAATATGCCTCTCCCATATTCGTGCTGTTCCTCTGTATAACAATTTTGAGCAGCATTGATGTTCTCTTTGTCCGGAAATATTTCCCTGCCGACATGACAGGTTACTTTACAGCTATGAAGATGCTCGGTGAGGTAATTTATTTCTTAGCTCTAGCCATTGGCGTGGTACTTCTTCCCAAGGTGAGCGAACTGAATAAACTTAAATTGACGCACGGGTTCTTATTGTGGAAGGCTTTAATTTATTTTGTCATCCCTCTTGCAGCAATTCTTTCTGCGTATGCACTTGCGCCTGAATTGATTATAACCATGCTTTTCGGTAAGGATTATTCCTCGATATCCGGTTATCTTGTTTGGTATGGCCTTGCGATGGGGCTTCTGTCGCTAACGATTATCTTCATGTTCTATGATGTTTCCGCAAAAAAAACCGCGTTCATGTATCCCCTTATACTTTTTACAATCCTGGAAATATTCCTGTTTATGGTGTTCCATGAGACAATAGGTCAAATAATAGGGGTACAGATAGGGGTTTTCCTGATTCTTCTTGCGAGCGTAATGATAATTAGGAGAAGGTACGAAGGCTATACTTGAGATATTAACGGGGAATGGCATATTATGATGAGCATAATTATTATAATATGCATTGAATATATTACCAAAATATTAAATAGTTGAAAAGCCATTTGTATATTGTACTCAAAGTGCATCCCTTAATAATAATGAGTGGAGTAGGGATTCCCAAAGAATTAGCTACCTGGAAGGCCATATCAGCAAAAACGTGCCTGCCATACATAACACGGTTGCCATTCTTTATTTAGTTAAAGTTTGAGTATCGGATAACGAAACGGGGGGTTAAAGTACGAGAACTGGAGTTAGTGTCTTAATAGAGACGTTCTACAAGAAAAAAACTGTGTGGAATAGCTTTGTTATTTTTAATCGGGATAGAAAATTCAAGAACAGTGGGGAGGGAAGGTATGCCTGAGTTATCGATCATAATCCCGGCCTACAACGAGGAGAAGCGCATCAGAAATACATTAGACGAATATGTTGACTTCTTTTCCGCCCGCTATGGCAATAATTATGAGTTGCTTGTCATGACAGATGGATGCACTGATAACACTGTCCCTATAGTAAAACAATACTGCTCATGTCATCCCCAGGTCTTCAACTACCACTATGAGGGGAGAAGGGGTAAAGGAGGCGCAATAATTGAGGGCTTCAGGAACGCGCGCGGCGAAGTTATAGCCTGCGCAGATGCCGACGGCTCGATAAATGCCGAATGGCTTTACAGCCTTCTTACCAACCTCAACGGGGATGATGGTGTGATAGCTTCGCGGTATATGGACGGTGCTGAGATCGCGGTTAAACAGCCTGTAGCCAGGAGGATTGCTAGCCGGGCGTTCAACGTCCTTGTGCGTTCTTTATTCGGGCTGTCCTACAGGGATACGCAGTGCGGCGGGAAAATCCTGAGAACACATGCAGCCAAGAGTATCGCAGGCTCTATAATCACTACGAACTTTGCCTTCGATATCGATATGCTGTACCAGCTTAACAGGCGCGGTTTCAAGATTCGCGAGGTTCCGGTTAAATGGGACGATAAAAAAGGATCGTCTGTAAAACTCTTCAGGACGTCAATAACAATGTTTCTTGCAGTGTTTCGGCTCAGGATAGTAAATAGCCCTTTTGTATTGTTAATACAATTGGGCCAAAGGATAAGCGATTCATTACCCTCCAGTGTAGGCGATGCACGAACCCATCAAAATAGCAATCCGGAATTCAAGGCGCAGTCAATCATAAAACCCACAATAAAACATCATGCTGTTTCATATAAGGAGCGAAAGGAAGACCTGGCGGACTTCAAATCCGCCAGGAAAAAGAAAACACTGCCCGCAAACAACATCTAACAGGTTTACTTTTTAAAAATAAGAAAGAATCTTTAACCATTAAGGATTGTAATCCTCATTAAGGAATCGCATGTTACATATAGATATAATTACATTTTCTAGCATAGAAAAATGAATATCCTTGTTTTCAACTGGAGGGATATAACCCACCCACAGGCAGGAGGGGCTGAAGTTTATATACATGAGATAGCAAAAAGGATCAACGGTAAGCACGATATTACACTTTTCTGCGGCGCTTACCAGGGTTGTGAACCGGAGTCAATCATAGACGGCAACCGCATAAAAAGAAAGGGGAAAAAATACAGGATTTATTTGTACGATC
>CABMIA010000089.1 GCA_902386085.1 uncultured archaeon | reverse complement strand
GCCAGCAGTCTTTTTGCCGCGCATTTACCTTCATCGACACTCCCAACATCAAAAAGAATAACAGGCAAAGATGACAGGGTTTTGACGGGGCTGTTAAGTGCCTCAACAGAGATGTTTATGAAATCCGGTTTTCCCCTTTCATGGGATAATGCCCTCTCTATCAGGGATTGCGCGGTTGTCCTTATCTCTTTTTCCTCGATGAGGCGCTCGGCGCCTGAGATGTGTCTATTATCCGAAGATGCTCTCATCCTCACGCTATACATGAACACCCCCAGGGATAAGCCCCAGGTCCCGGATCATCCTGATATCATCCCCTGGTTTCCTGCCGGGCGTAGTGAGATAATTACCAAGCAGAAGGCCATTTGCCCCTGCAATCAGGGAAAGGCATTGCAGGTCTCTCAGGTTTACTTCTCTTCCCCCGGCAATCCGTATGTTTTTTCCGGGATTGATAAGACGGAAAACAGCTATGGTTTTGAGAACTTCTATCGGGCTTATCGGTTCTGCTTTCAAAGGCGTGCCTTTTATTGGGGTCAGTATATTGATCGGTATGGAATCAACATCCAGTTCTTTAAGGGCAAAGGCGAGTTTTATCCGGTCGCGTATTGTCTCTCCCATCCCTATTATCCCGCCGCAGCAGACCTCAAGACCGGCCTCCCGGGCAATGCGAACTGTATTTATTTTTTCAGCATACGAATGCGTTGTACATATTTTATTGAAAAAAGTTTGCGATGATTCCAGGTTGTGATGGATTCTTGTAACTCCGGCTTCTTTAAGAGCCTGCGCAGATTCTTTTCTCAACATCCCGATGGAAACACAGATTAACAGCTTAGTCTCTTTCCGTATTCTTCTTACCGCGTTCAGGATTCGTTCGAATTCCCCGGCGCTTGCTTCTTTTCCACTTGTAACTATACAGAACCTCGCTGCGCCCTCTTCCTGCATCATAAGCGCCATGTCCAGGATATCGTCCTCATCCAGGAGCGGATGTGGAGTTATACCGGCATCGTTATGGACAGACTGGGCGCAGAATTTACAGTCTTCGGGACATAAACCGCATTTTGCGTTGATAATCGAGCAGAGGTCTACCCTGTTCCCGAGCCTTCCGCGGACCCTGTTGGCGAGTGAAAAAAGGTCAATGCATTCATGTCCTTCGAGGTTCATGAGCTCCACTGCTTCTCTGAAATTTATAGGCTCACAGTTTTCTACCTTTGATCCGATCGCTTGAAACATGATAATTGTAAACTTTTTGCTGCAAATGGTTTACAATTAATTAAATTTTTTGTTCCTGCGTGAATGTGCACATTCCGGCTATATTTTAGCTACCAACCATTCGAGAAAATACGAACGAAAGGTAAATATAGGATTTAGTCAATAATACCGTGAGCATATCAGTTGAGTTGATGTAAAAACGAATTGAGCCCGTTGAAGGCTCAAATGGCGGGAAAAATGGTTATTAAAGTCAGCGAGGATGCCTTAAAGAAAACCAAATGCAAAAAAGACTTTTCGTGTCTGTCAGGAGAGAGAACCGATCTTTGCATGGTTGAATACTGTGTAAACGGCGAGATCCATTTTCTAAGATGCATGTACAATAGCCGATGCGGCTACCAGATACCTTTTGGATATTCTTCAGTGTGTACCTGTCCTGTAAGGAAAGAACTTTATAACCGTTATAAAATCTGATTCCCTTCCTACCAGCAAACTTAAAGTACGTTCGGCGAAATTATTAGCAGGTAAAATGGACGTAACGCGGCGAAGGTTTGTAGGAATGTGTGCAAAGGCCGGGCTCCTGGCAGCGGGAGTCGGATTGGCCGGATGCCTGGAAAAATCCCGGAATGTAGAGAATAATACAGTCCCTGGAAAGTTTCCCAAAGTGAAAGGCAGCTTTATTGACGGGGCGTCAGGCGGGGATGCCGAGACCGTTAACTGGATTCTGGCAGGTGATGCCACCTCTTTTGGGTATATAGGCCTCACAATGGACGGGCTTGGAACCTATGACAATAAGTTCAATTTCCTGAATAAATGGCTCAAAAAAGATATCGAGGTTTCGGATGACGGCCTGGTTTATACCGTGACCATCAGGGACGACCTTGAGTGGAGCGATGGAACGGCTGTAACATCCGATGATTTTACATATACCATGAAGAACCTTATGTTTGCGGACTGGATGGCATATACATACGCAGGGGACTGGCAGGAAGAAGTGGACGGGAAAAAAGTTTTCGTTGAGCCAAAAATCGAAAATGAAACGACATTCAGCATTGTGAGGAAAACCGTTTATCCTGAATTCCTGTACACTGTAGCCAGCTTATTGGCGTATCCGAAACATATAGTATCAAAATACGAGGGGAACGTCAAGGATTTCACGCAGGCAAATGAAATGAATAACCTTTCCTACACAGGGAATTTGGGGCCTTACCGCTTTAAGGAATGGGTGCGGAACGATAAATTCGTGCTTGAGCGAAACCCTGATTATTATCTTGGCAAAGATCAGGGTGAGCCATTTTTTGAGACATATACTGTAAAACTCTTTGGAACATCTGCTGCAAGACACGCAGCCATGGAAGCCGGGGATATTACTTCCACGACGCTTGAACCTGAACAGGTCGGGAAATTCAAGGAAATGAAAAATCTAAATGTCTATACTGTCCCGACAAAACAGTACCAGATAATGCAGTATAACATGAGGGACAACGGCTGGCCGGGTTTGAAGGACAAAAGGATAAGACAGGCAATCTCCATGTCCATCAGCAAGGAAGCGATAATCAACCAGATACGCCTCGGTTTCGGGGAGGCTGCCTTCAGTTTCATCCCGAAGACCTCGCCCTGGTTCATTGAAGAAGGGCTCATGAAATTCGGTGTCGGGGAACTTTATGATAAGAACCGGGCAGGTGAGATTTTCCTCGAGGAGGGATACGGTGAGAGAAAGAATGGGAAAATCGAATTAAAGAATAAGGACGGAAGCCAGATAAAGTTAAAGCTGGTCACGAATACGGGAAGCAAGGTAGCCGAATCCACAGCCTTTCTGGTAAAGCAGGAACTGGGAGACCTTGGAATAGAGGTTGAAATTAAACTCCTACCCTGGGAAACCGAGCTTCGGAAATATTACATGAATAAAGTGCCTGGAAGCGACCAGCAGCCGAGGAATAATAACGGGCCAGGGGCGGTGAGTGAGGAATCATGGGATTTTATATTATCCGGGCAGGGTGTGGATCCGCTTGCGCCTTCAGGCACTTCTGTCTTCTTTGCTTCGGACGGAGGCCTGAATACCTACGGTTATTCGAGCAAGAAAGTGGATGAACTGTTCGCAAAAGTCCGCACCAGGGAAGCGCTTGATAAAGAGGCCAGAAAGACGATGTACGCTGAGCTATCCAGGATATTGTCCGATGACCAGCCTGTTGACTTTTTAAACTTTCCAACGATGAATGTTGCTTATAGTGCAGGTGTGAAAGGGATCGACCCCGGCATTTCTATTGGGTATAATTACCAGGAATGGTATTTTGAGTGATGGGTTACACCGGATCCGCCCATGTATTTTTCCGATTGTTCAGCAACTCAACCTAATGTAGTTCCCCCTGGTTCTTCCTCCACTACTCCGACGGATTCTCTCCACCCTTATCCTTTCCGTCCTCATCGTCTCCATCCTTTTTGTTTCTTACCCTTATTGTATCGGTACCTTCAAACGGCGTACCATTAATGAGATTTCCTGTCACTGTAACCTTCACTGCATCACCAGGAACGACATTTACCAGATCTTGCGTGTTAAACTTTGCGATGAATGTCTTATCGGCGGCTATGTTCCATTTTACAATATGCGCACCCTCGCATACTATTGTGCTTGCAACAATGTTTGAAACATCATATCCTGATGGAAGCTTGATGAACGCTGTAATCTCACCTTTACTTGCGAGGTTCAAAGTTTGTGGTTCGATCCTGATATCAGCCTGGAGAATCAATAACTGTCCTGTTCTCACATATAAGCCTGAAGAGTTAAGACCCCAGTTATTGTAAGAATCGTTAGCTCTTACTACATATAAATATAAAGTATCCGCAGTCAGCGCAGTATCATTCCAGTAATTATTCCGGGTATAACCAATGCTGCTTCCGTTCCTGAACACCTGGTAATAGTTCGCATCTGATACGGAATTCCAGCTCAGGTTAACACGTATCCTTGTTGGAGTATCGTTCTTTAATCCTGTAACCTGGGCAGGGGGCGTCATATCAAGAATCGTAATGTTCGCACTATTATTGGATGCCCCGCTAATTGCAACCACTAAATAACCATGATTAAACCCTGATTTCGTATAGCTGAAGTTAAATGTGCCATTGTACACTGATAACGAATAATAACCTGAAGCAAGAGTCATCGCGTTGTAACTGCCATTCTGTACCAGTACATCCTTTAGCCCGTTACCATAATTATCAAATACATAGCCGCTTACCCGATAAACAGGCACCGGTGCAGTCATCGCGGTATTATTCTTCCAGGTTTGATTTATATTGCCCGATGTATCTTCTGTTCTTGTCGAAATGGTATGCCCGGTATTGGGGTCAAAGCCTGTTGCATTGTAGAACTGAATTCCTTTTAACAAATAGTCCTTGAAGATTCCATCGATAAATACAATTACCCTATAGAAGTCCTGATCAGCAGGATCACTCCATGTCCAGTTGATATAATTCTGTGCATAACTTACATTACTGAGGTTTGTAATGCTGGCCGGAGCCGTAATATCACGTGCGGGTGCTGTCCTCACAAATAAACTGGAAGAGTTTGGACCCCAGTAATTGTAAGAATCATTGGCTCTTACGACATATTCATATAAAGTATCCGCAGTCAGCGCAGTATCATTCCAGTAATTATTACTGGTAAATCCAAGGCTGCTTCCATTCCTGAATACCTGGTAATTGGCATTTGATATGGAATGCCAGCTCAGATTAATGGCTGTCTCTGTCGAGGTATCGTTTTTCAAACCAGTGACCTGGGCAGGGGGTAATGTATTTGTGAAGTTCTTGCTTACTATGTCAGTACCGTTTACCTCAACGAGTATAGACACTGGAGTGATGTTAATCCATCCATTCTGCATCAGTTCTGTCACAGTATAAGTGCCATTCACAAGATCCGAGAACTGATACATACCATTCGAATCGGTTACAGCGTCCACTATTGTGCCATCTTGTTTTGTCAGGTTGATCGTCCAGCCAGGCATGCTTGTACCGTTATTGC
>CABMIA010000088.1 GCA_902386085.1 uncultured archaeon | reverse complement strand
ATGGATCGGGACATCATTCCCACTCAGATTCGTACTCATCTGAAGTTGGAAAGTACGATAGCGACAGTGACGGTAAAATTGAGAAAAGTGAAGCTATGTCTGCAGTTGAGGGTTATTTCGGAGGAAGGGTCACTAAGCCCGTAACCGTAGAAGTAGTTGCAGTATACTTCGCAGATAACTAAAACAAAAACATAGAGAGAGTGAGAGCGGGTAACCGCTCTTCTTTTATTTTGCGATTTTATGGATAACAGGCTTTAAAGCAGCGGCCTTGGCTGCTTCTCTTCTGGCTGCACCGGCAGCTTCATCGTATTTATCAGGATCGGGTCTGTGACCTCTTTTGCTCGCTCAAGCAGCAGTTCTTTGCCGCACTGCGTGATCGCAAAAATCGGGATCGCTGTTCCGAATTGCGCTATCGTCTTACCTGTTATGCACCCGCGGATCCATTTTGATGTGCATCCCGTGGTCATGTCTACAAGGCCCAGGAATTCTTTTGCCTCATTTTCAGGCATGCCTGTGGTATGTACGCCAAAACCCATGACCTGTACTTTGTGTTTGTTCTCAAGATCGCGGATCGCGCGCATGTCTTTTGCATTGGTTACCGAAACCCCTATCTTCTTATACCCAAGCTCGATCGCCCTTTTCACACCGCTGACCTGGTCAAGGGCCGCGGTCCCGGGGTCAAGCACGATTCCCCCTACTTCCTGTATCCGTTCGATGAGCTTTGGTATGGGTGTGGTCTCAACAAGACCCGAAATCCTCGAACCCATGCACTGCGCCAGTTTGGGGTTGCTCGTGATCACCGTGCCCGAGCCGTCGCAGGCGGTCACGCATGTGTCGATAAGCCCGCGCCTGAGCCCTGTCATGAACGTCTCGCTTGCCCCGAAACCCACGAATATTTCCATCTCGATCGCCCTGTCTTCTGTGAACAGACCGAAATCCTTCATCCTGAACTCGATATTTTCCTTTGCGGTCTTTGACGTAAACTTCTTTATCCCGCGAACCTTATCGAATATCGGGCAGTATTCGGTCTGGGGTTCACCGACTTCAACTACTTTGCCGCCCTCAACAACTACTCGCGTCTTGCCGAGAGCTTCCATTACATGCCTGTCTTTTGGTTTTGCCATGATAGTGTTATTGTTGCGCTGGATATTAATTATTAAGATATTGACAATTTTTGGGATGTTGAGGCAAGATTTGCCTCTATTTTCTTCTAAAGCTCAGGAATAATCCAGCCGAAAGATCGGTAGATCTGGGATGAATCATGGATAAGCACAATGCGCAATCGCAATTTTATAAGAATGAGATTAAGTCGAACCGATGCAGGCACTTTTCTGAAAAAATAGCAGACCGCAGATAAAAGCGCTCAGAGTCACGGTCTTAAGAGCGCCGGTGCGCAGGACTGGCGCCCGCACGCGTTGAAAGCGCCCGTTATTCCTGCGTAGCGGAGAGGGCGCGTGGTTGCAAGGGGCGGAGGGAAGGGGAGGGTCGGAGTGTAGCGCACAGTAATGAGGTATTGTCTTGGATCATATGCAATAATTGATTGTCAAGATGAGAAGATGGATTATCTATGAGAGTGATGTACTTTTTCAGAAAAATATTTAATGGGTGATGTATAAAGATAAGACAAAATGGATTCAAATATAGTTGATATTAAACCAATTAAACTATTTTTTAGTTACTCAATAAATGATAAGAAAATTGTAGGGTTACTTAAAAAAGACCTTAAATTTATGGGATTTGATGTTTTTTTGGCACATGATGATATAGAGCCATCCGTTGAATGGCAAGAAGAAATAATAAAAAATCTTAAGGATTGTGATATATTTATTACGATACTCACAGACGGTTTCAAAGATTCTGAATGGACAGACCAAGAAACAGGTATAGCCATTGCGACTGACAAGTTTATTATTCCTCTTCAATTGGATTTCCCACCTTATGGTTTTATAAAGAAAAAGCAGAGTCTAAATAATAAATGTACGTCTTTACTAAGAGATGCCGATGAATCGCAGGTTAAAGCTGCAATAAGGTGTACAGCTATATATATTGTTATTGTAATAAATAATAAATCAAAATTTGGAGTAGATATGAAAAGTTTTATCGTCAATAATCTCATCCATAGTGAGAATTATAATCAAGCAAACGCAAGAGCTTCATTATTGGATTTTTTAGCTGATTTTACACCCGATCAAGTTCTCAAAATTTTTAATGGAACAAAAGAGAATCGGCAGATTCAAAAAGCTTATACCGCAAAAGCAGAGTTACAGAAATTTTTTGAAAAATATCAAGGAAGCTTAACACCGGAAAAATATAATGAAATAATAAAGCTATTAAATTCAAACTCCACTAAGAATCTATCCAAGGACTGACCTGTTGTATTTTTCTTGGCGTGTATAGAATGATACCAATATTTTAATTTAATTCGTTATTTCAAAGACATTCAAAGCGTGCGTATTACAAAACGTCGATGATCCTTCGGAACAGGCGTATAAGAATGAAAATCGGCAGAGCCCATTTTCATAGGAAATTATACGCTGTTCTTTCAATATCGGGGAAACCTGTTCGCTTTCTCTATCGATAATATGATGAAAAAAGAGGATAGAGAAAGATAATGGAATGAGAAGATAGAATCAATAGCATCAATTCTAACTCTTGAAATTATTCATTGGCTTGCTGTTTCGAACTAAAGGGTTTTTCATAAAAGCGACAGAAGATTCGAAAAATCATCAAATAATCTTGGTGATTTAAAAGATTCCCATTTGAGTATAGAATCAATTACAAAATTTAAACAAAAAAGTGCATTATTATGGTTATAATTTTTCTTAACAGTTTCTATTATTTTAGGTTCTTTATCGCCACCGTCTGAAAATTCAGCTTGTGGTGAAATTTTTTTGTAATGCATATACTTCTTATAATCAAGTCTTAACTTCAAAATTTCAAGTTCTTCCAAAACTAATTCACTAAATTCTGAAGTAAAATCAATTAAAAGTTCTAATATTTCTGCTAGTTCGTGACCCTTCAATGTTGGTTTTATTGCGATAGGTAAAGATTTCCCTCTAAATTTAAAATATAAAGACCCGCTCCCAAATATTCTCTGTTGTTCATCTGATTTTGCAACTGCAAAAGCCATGGAAGATAATTTCATTGATTTCTCGTATTCCATATTAAAAAAACTTTTTTCAGCTTCTTCAATAGTTTTTCTAACTTGCTCATTTTGTATCAATATTGCCAAGGTAATATCTGAATAATTCAATTTGAAGATATTATGAATCACATCTTTCATAAAATTCTCAGTCGTCTCCCTGTATCTTTGAACGAATTTAATGTCTGGAATAATTCCATAATGCTGTGCCTGATTCCTAACAACATGCAACTGTTCAATCTCTCTTCTATTTGGCAAAAAAAACTTAATCCCGATTTTATCCTTGTTTTCTTCTAATGCTGTATTTACAGCATCAAAGATATAAGAAAAAGTCTCGTTTTTCTCTTTTTTTATTGGAAATTCAAAAAATGCTAAAATCGTATTTAAAAGATGTTCGATGGAGGCATCATAATGCAGTACAGCTACTAATCTATCCATCTCTGAATCTAAATATTCATGTTCAATTCCTATAGTAAACAAACGTTTAGCATAGACTAATCTGACTTTAATATCAATATCTAAATTCGATGCGTTATTACTCATCTCCAAACTATTATCGCCATCCAAATATTATCATTTAAAGCATTTTAATAATATAATACTTTGTATCAGTCATTTTTTTGTATGCTTGATTGAAGATGGTTTTATCATGAGTAATATTATATAATTTCTTTAAATATCTGAGACTTTTCATAAAATAAAAACAATTAAAAATTCAGAAATGCTCTTCAGTATTATGCTTTTTCAGTACTGTATGAGAATAGTCAAACCGTTTATGATTGGGGGATAAACGTAACTACAATCCACGATAACCCCGTATTTATGTATTTCAATAAAATATAAGAAATCACGCCACAGCAAGCCTTTTCTCGATATCCTTTTTCTTAATACCTGCTTTTTTACCAGCGTATCTTATCTCAACTACATGACCTTTTACCAGTTCTTCCTTTTCCAGTTCTTTATCCAGTTCTGCATCGCATTCAATTTGTTTTATTAGGTCTTCTTCGTCTTTTGCGTTGTATTTTCTCATGTTAATCACTTTTTGGCTTTATTCCTATATAGCTTTTTACGGCTCTCCGAAGCATCAAAAGCCGTAACCAAATGCATCTCATTGGTTCCAATAGGCTCTAAGATTACTATCAATACCCTGCCATATGATTCCCCTAATACCAGATACCTTAAAGCACCACTGGCATTTATCCTGTATGAAATGAAATACCCGTCAAGTACGTTATGCACCTCAGATAAGCTCACCTTGTGCTTCGCGATATGCAGAAGTGTGTTATCGCCATATACCATCTTGATATTTTTCCAGTCAACCATTGGTTTTGCCTTACTGAGACTCAATCCTCCTCATCACAATCCCTTCCGCAACTTTGGGATAGAAAAGCGTGGATTTCTGTGGAAAATTCCGCCGCTCAACGAAAGCCTTTCTCTCGACATCCTTAATTGAAAACGGGTTCAACAGAAAAGCAACATCGAACTCCCCGCTATCCACGCGGGCAACAGCCTCAGCCGGGCTTGAGTTAAATGAAACATCTTCTTCTGGTCTTCCCCTGATCACAGGATTGATGAGCCATTCATGAAGAGCGATAAGGTCAAGGCCCACGATCTCGCCTTTTTTTTCTGAGAGTCTGCGCACGGCATTTTCATCCGCCCTGAGTACCCTGAAATTCTTCCCGTCATACATGCCAAGCGCCACATCATACTCGCTTTTGCGCTCCCGCAGGCGTGAATAGAACTCTTCGCCGTTATTTTCGCCTTCCCATGCGATCCCGAAGTTCTCCCTTATCCTTTTTTCAAGATCCAAAGCCTCAAAATTCCTCACAGCCCTGTGCCAGGGCAACAGGAGCAGGGCGCGGTCGCCGCCTTCCATCAGCGTCATCAGGGTATATTCGATGCCGTCTTTCTCCCTCATGAGGTTTGAAGCCGTGTACCTGTGATGCCCGTCAAGAATGAGAAGCTTTAGCCCCGAAACCATTTCCATGATCTTTTCTATTAAACCTTCATCCGTGATCTCCCAGAGCAAATGACGGCTGCCGTTAAGGGTTACATCAACAAGCGGCGGCTTTTCAGGGTCAGGTACAAAGTGCGGACGCTTAAATCCGAGGTATTCCTCAAAGAGATTGTTCAATGCATGGTCTGGCATGCTGTACTCTGCTGCAATGGGAGAAAAATTCATCATGCAGGCTTTCATCAACCTGTAGCGCTCTTCAGTATTAACCTCAAAAACCTTCTCATGCCCCACTATGTTCCCTTTCCCCAGCTCCTCGATTCTGGCAAGGCATACCAGCCCAAAAGCAAAATACTGGCTTTTCCTGTATTTTTCAGGAAGCTGGCCGAGAACCTCAGGCTGCAGCGTGTACATTATTCCATATATATAAAAAGCAGGCTTTTCCCTTTCCACCAGGATTCTTGAATCTACGAATCGGTCAAGGTTGCTCCTGGCATAGCCTGTAAATTCCGCTCTCTCCATGTCTTTTCTTCGTGTAGTTACATGGATGATGTTATTTTTCTCACTCGCAAATCCCTGGTAATGAGCGGCATCTATGGTATCGTAAACCGGGCAGACAAGCTTATCGATCTCCAGTTCCGGGTTAAGTATCGTGGCTTTAAAAGGTCTGATATCTACCATCTTCAGGCGTCCTTTTTGAATTTTTTACCTCAAAGGGTCGATATGTGATTTGAATGTTTCGAAGCTAAGGTTTGATACTTGCTACTATCTTTCCGTCCTTGAATATCCTGATAACCCCGCCGCTCTGTGAAACCACGACGCCCAGGGCATGGGTCACAGAAGTAATGGCAGCGACAGATGAGTGCCGCGTCCCGAAGCCTCTTGGTATTTTTACCATCCCGGTGTCAACCGTGATATACCGTCCAGCAGCTTCGACCGTACCGTCTCCCGCGATGACAAAAACCCCGTCCAGTTGCGCGAATTCCTTTATATTGCCCCAGTTCTCAGGTTCGGTCACCAGTCTTTTATCTTTGCTGTGCCCCTCAAAAGGATTGAGGACAAGCTGCCTGGATTTTAACATGACGTTCGCTTCATCCCCGACAATGAAAGCTGTTCCTATCGCATGCCCTTCTCTTCCTTCGCCGCTGATCTCAATGGCTATCTTTAATACGGCTTCTATTACCTGCTCCCTGACACCCGTCCCCTTGAGATGCAGGGCCACATCATCCGAAGATGTATCCTCGGTTTCTTTTTTCTTAAGCTGCAACGCCTGCGGCATACAATCTTTCTCAAGCCTTTGCGCGTTGATTTTCATATTATTCTCAAAGGTTCTCAGTATTCCTAATTCCCTGAAATCCTCTGAAATATCAGCCGCACCCCTGAATTTTGCTGAAGCTTCAAGATAGAGTTCCCTCGCCTGGACATAATCTCCTGCATCCTCGGCTTTTTCAGCTCTTTTCGCGATCTTGCGCCCTTCGTCTGAGAGAACATTTCTCCACAAAATCAATCACTTCAGTACCTGTTTGTTGATGTCCTTTGGTTAACGCTGTCTACAAATATAAGTCTAAAGGTTGAAAATAAGCAATGTTGAAAAGTTGATGCGGCTGTAACAAATTGTATGGACCGGTCGGGAATTGAACCCGAGGCCTCTCCCATGCCAAGGGAGCGATCTACCCCTGATCTACCGGCCCAAGAGGATGACGTGCATAGTGCATAAACTTAGATAAAGGTATCGATTAATGATGCCGTTTTGCAGGGACGCTTTAATTTTAAGATGAACCCAAAGACAAGATTTAAATTACATGCCGTTATATTGGCGTTGGTTCGGGCCCGTAGCTTAGCCAGGTGGAGCGCTCGGCTGATAACCGAGAGGTCCTGCGTTCAAATCGCAGCGGGCCCATGCGCTTTTCAAAAAAGCGCCCAAAACACAGTACCATACCAAGGATTTTTCAAAGTCTGATTTCCAACGATTTCTTAAACTTCAAAAATCACTATCAGATAAGACAATAGAAGATCAAGTAAGGGTGATGGAAGCTACTTTTCGCTTCTCTTTTTATGCAAACTATCCTTCAGACATTTGCATTTCTTGGGCCAGTGCAGTAAAGATTATTATAAACTTTTAGTAAAAAATATGAATAATTATAATAATTCATTTTGAGAGATGAAAGAACCACGCCTTTACCATTCCAGGCGGAGGGATGGGATGACGCTAGGGGCTTGAAAGTAATAACTCCGATGCATCTTTATATTCGCTCATCAATTAATGCGTGGGTCGAAATATAATGCGAATAATTGAAAAAGATGAAAACGGAATTTCACCAATAATTGGCGTTATTTTAATGATTTTTATCGCTATTATTACAGCGAGATTGGTTTTGCTTTTGGTTTTTGGATTAGGGGAGGAAATTCAAAATCAATATTATAAAATCCAAACTGAAGAATATTCGAATAAAGATTTTTTATCAGTCAAGATTCTAAATTATACTGATAATTCACCTTTACCAAATGTAACAATAGAAGTCTTAGAACATGGAGAGGGAAGATTGCTTCAAGGTCCATACATAACTAATGAATCTGGCTATGTCATGATACAGATTCCAGATGGATATGATGATTATTTTGACATAGTTGGAGAATATAAAAATGTGACAATAACAAAGACTATTGATAGAAGGCCACTATGGGTAAAATCGGAATCATATTTTGGTTCTCTTGGAATTCAATTAATAGTTGGAATTATTTTGATTGTATGTGGAGTATTCATAGAGCGAATGAGGAAAAAGAGTATTGGAATGAAGAAATAAAAAAATAGATGGTGCATTGCTGCACCATTTGCATGTTTCTGCAATCTTTTCCTGCGTATAGCACGGCATCAATAGGATTTGGGGGTAGCCCGTTGCATCCTATCTAAAAGCTTGTACTATATCGACTATTGTCTGCTTTACTGGTGGAAATATTGTTGCAATCAAGAATATGAAAAGCAACACTATAAGAGCCATCGCAAGCGGTGCTATATAGGCATCCTCGTTGTGGATTATTTTTGCCATTCGTTCTCAGCCTCCTCTGAAATTATATGCAGAACCTCCGCTAACCAGATGCCGCCTTAAAAACAACAGAATCAACATTAGCATCATGAGATGCATTATGTTGCTGATGATAATATTATATACATCAACAACATTATGTTGTATGGTGTATACACTTTACGCCTGTATACTATTGAACCGCTGTTCTTATGGCAGGTTTCTGAATCGATTAGTATCGCAGACGAGCTAGCAACCAATCTGCGATATTAATCAGCAGAATATATTCTGCTAATCTTATCTTACACTCGAATGAGATAAAGATTGTTGTGACTGGAGTGAAACTATTCATGAACCTGCGGGTTCATAGATAAACATGAAAAATAAATATTGCTGTATCGCCTTATTATTCTTGCGGTATAAGCAGACAAAACCAACGATTACTTTGGGCTTATAGCCTGTTGT
>CABMIA010000087.1 GCA_902386085.1 uncultured archaeon | reverse complement strand
TACATATCCCCTGCCTGAAGCGCAGCTTGACAGGTTCCTGCTCAAGATTTTAATGGATTATCCCACGTTTGAGGATGAGAACGAGATCGTGAACAGGTATACGAAGAACATCAGTCCTTCAATAAGCAGTGTGGTTTCAAAGAGCCAGGTGCTTGAACTCCAGAAACTTACGCGGGATGTTCCCCTTGCCGAGGATATTAAGAACAGGGCGATCAAGATAGTGACAGCGACGCGGGCAAAGAGCGAGCATATCGAATACGGGGCTTCACCGCGTGCGTCTATCGGAATCATACTTGCAGCGAAAGCACGGGCGCTGATCCGGGGCAGGAATTACGTGAGCACAGAGGACATAGATACGATGGCTTATCCCGTGCTGCGCCACCGCGTCATTCTCTCGTTCGAGTCCGAGCGCAAGGGAATGACCACGGACCAGATGATTTCGGATATTCTGAAATCCGTGAAATAAATGAAAACCGTCACGCCGCTTTACTTCGCAGACACGTATGACAAAGCCATATGTGGATACTGCATAAAGCGAGGTGTCGCTTTATGATCGACACCTCATTCTTCAAGGAGCTTGACCGCTTCTCGTTCATGGTACGCAAACGCGTATCCAACGCCTACAGCGGCAGCCGCCGCTCCATACTGAAAGGCCGTGGCATGGAGCCTGTGAGCTACCGTGAATACACACAGGGCGATGATTTCAAGATCATCGACTGGAAGGTGTACGGGCGCACCGAGAAACTCTATGTCAAGGAATTCGAGGAAGAGAAAAGCCTGACTACACACATATTGCTTGATACCAGCAAGAGCATGGATTTCCGCAATAAATTCGAGTACGCGGCCATGCTTGCGCTGGGATTTGCGTATCTTGTGACAAAGGATAACGAGAAGTTCGGGGTCTCAACCTTCGGGGATGAGATCAATATCACAAAACCAAAACGAGGACGAAAGTATCTTTCGCAGACTATCAACCTCCTGAATGACACGGCACTTTCAGGGAAAACACGCTTTGATTACTGCATGGAAAAGTACGGGAATGTGATAAAATCACGGTCGCTTGTATTTGTTATTTCCGATTTCATGGCGGATGCCGAGGCGATAAGGAATGCAATATTCAGGCTCGGGGATAACGAACTCGTACTAATCCAGGTGCTCGATCCTCTTGAGAAAAGCCTTAACCTTGGCGGGGAAGCTAAATTGATCGACCTTGAAACAGACGCCAGGATGGATATATACACAAGCCCCCGCCTGCGCGCTGAATACGAAAAGCGCCTGAACGATCACAATGCAAAGATAAAAGAGTCATGTCTTGCCGTGGGCGCTGATTTTCACAGTTTTACAACCGACAAACCCGTTTTTGATGCCATTTTCGATGTTGTAAGCCAGCGGGAAGTTAGGAAAAAAACGAGGTAGGAAATAGTAGGTGTTAATGAATAAAAATGCTGCTTACGCGGAATTGAAAGAAAATCCCAAGAATGTGCATTTTAACAGGTTATGCAGTACTGCAGAGTTATTTGGCTTCGTATTTAGAGGTGGGAAAGGAAGTCACCGGATATATGTCCGTAAGGGAATCAGAGAGGCATTGAATTTTCAAAATGTTGGCGGATGGGCAAAACCTTATCAGGTAAAGCAGCTTTTAAAAATTATTGATAAATATGATCTCCTGAAGGAGGAAAATAATGTATAAATATGCGATAGAAATTTTCTATAGTGAAGAAGATGAGGGATACATTGCAGTGGCGCCAGAACTTCCAGGTTGCTCTGCTTTTGGAGATACAGAAGAAGAGGCATTGAAAGAAATCAAGATCGCGATAGACCTCTGGCTGGAAACTGCTGAAAAAGATGGAAGAGAAATTCCCAAGCCCACAGGAAAAGAGCTTTTGAGGACTGTGGTGGAGGAGCTGGCTACCTTTGGCAAAGCATGTTCAAAAAGAGCCAGTGCACAATAGTGTATATTCTGCACTATAGATTTTCGGTTAGATAAGATGGGAGAAATTGGAGAAGCTATTGCAATGTTAGATTTCGTTCAGGTGCAATTTGAATGAGGAATAAAAATGAGCATCCTTGATCCAATTTTAGCCAACCCGATGCAGTTCGCAAATCAGGCAGGCCTTTATGCCCTTCTGTCTATTATCCCGCTTATTATAATCTACCTCCTGAGACCGAGGCCTAAAAAGTTAAAAATACCCTCGGTCATGTTCCTTCTTGACATCGAAAAGAAAAAAAGGCTGAATATTTTCAGGAAATTCCTGAAAGACCCTTTATTTTTCATCCAGCTTCTTGTGCTTGCGATAATCTCATTTGCAATAGCAGCGCCGTTCATTCTTGCAAATGAACAGGCAGGCGGCGGCTCAACCGTGATCATACTTGATGCCTCGGCAAGCATGCAGGCAAAAACATCATCCGGCAGCAGCAAGTTTGAAAGCGCAGCCGTCCAGGCAAATGATTTCCTGTCTGCCCGGAATACGATAATCCTTGCCGAAAGCGTTCCGGTGCTGGTAATGCAGGATTCACCTTCAAGCAGTGCAGCCGATGCCCTGAAAAAACTGAAGCCGAAGGCCACGAGCACTGATCTTTCAAGTGCAATCCTGCTTGGAAAAAGGATGCTTCCCGAAGGCGGCCGGATCGTTGTTCTCTCTGATTTTACAAGCTGGAACGGAGATGACCCTTCAATTGCAAAGACACTTGCAGAGGCCAGCGGCATCAATGTGGATTTTGTGACAGTAAGCGGAAGGACAGATAACATAGGAATTGTGGACGGCTGGTTTGAATCGAACGGTGATTATAAGATCATTATAAAAAATTTCAATACGGAAGCCCGGACTGTCAACATCGAGGTCACGACTGACAACCAGAACGTGCTTTCAAATTCCCTTAATATCAACGGGGGATCAAGCCAGTATTTCGCGATCAGCAGCCTTGGTCCCGGAACAACCAGAATCTCTATAAACTCTGATGATGCTCTTGCGGTTGATAACGACGCGTACGTAATAATACCGAAATCCGTGAAACACGATCTTCTCTTTATCACAGACAATGCAAAATCAACGTCACCGGTTGCCCTGGGTCTTTTGCTTTTCACAACAGTTAAAAAGTCTGACACAAAAAACATCCCTTCGATGTCAGGCTATCCGATTGTCTTTGTCAACTCCCCGTTATCATCTGAAGCTGCCAGAAGCCTTTCCGATTACGTCAATAACGGGGGGAATGCCGTAATAATCGCATCGCAGGGATTGCAGGATATGGATCTGCTTCCCGTTCAACTTGGCCCCCTTTCGAACGCAACCTCATTGAATGTTGTCCAGCAGAGCATGATCACAGACGGCATCGGTATCGATACAGTAAATGTCAAGAAGCACTTCAAGGCACAGCTCAAAAGGGGTGCGGTATCGCTGGTCGAGGGAGGGGATAACTCAGCCATGCTCGCCTACTGGAAATTCGGGAAGGGTATGGTCATCTACTCGGGCCTCGCAGACCCGCAGGGGGACAATATCTACGACCCGCTCAACGAGAACGTATGGAACGATTTCCATACCCTTCCGGGTTATCCCCTTTTCTGGAAGCAGATGCTTGAATGGATAACAGGAAGCCTTGATGTGAGCGAGTATAATGCGAATACAGGGCAGTTCATAAAGCTCCCGGCAACAGAGACTGTCAAAACCCCGGGCGATACCATCACCACAGACCTTTTGCTGCTCGATGAAGTCGGGGTTTACCAGCTGCCTGAAAAAGATGTGGCCGTGAACCTCTATGACGAAAAAGAATCCAATCTCGCAGGCAGCGGCATTGCAGCCGGGGCAACGAACCTTTCAGCTTTAAAAGAGATGCCTGGCGTTCAGGCAATTCGAAAACCCCAATACCTTGATATCTATTTCATTATAGCGGGATTTTTCCTCGTTTTCCTTGAACTTGCCTACCTTCGCTGGAGGGGTGAACTGTAATGGCCATTGAGTTCCCGCAATTTGCACAGCCCCTCATCCTCCTGCTCATCAGCCCCCTGGTTCTTGCAGGATGGTATGCTATTCGAAAAGGCATCTCAAGACCGCTAATAATCTCGCGTATTATTATCCTCAGCCTCCTGATAGTCGCGCTTGCATCGCCGTTTACGCTTGGCACAAGTACGGTTCGGGATGAAGCGCCTAGAATCACCGTCGTTGATGACCAGACGATGAGTATGGATTTATTCAATAAAGAGACAGGGCAGAAATTATTCGATGCCCTGAAATCAAAGACCCCTACAACATACAGGCAGTTCGCGGGGATAAAATCGCCAATAGGAGATGAAGTTATCCAGGACGCTGAAGGGAACAACAACATCGTGCTGGTGAGCGACGGGAACAACAACTACGGTAAAGACCTGTCCGATGCCATTTCTTTTGTCTCCCGGACAGGGACAAGAGTGTTCGCTGTCAGGCAGACGCCCTTACACAACGACGCCAGTGTCGAGATAGAAAGCGCCAAGAACCTGATAATCGGGAATGAGAACGTGTTCAATGTCGTGGTAAGGCAGGCTGAAAATGAGACAAGCTACGGCCTTGATGTCAATATAGATGGCACGTCTGTAATGAGTGAGACAATCACCCAGACGGAAAGAATTAAAATAACTCCCGTTCCCTATACCTTCACATCACTCGGGGCGCACAGGGTTACAGCTACTATAACCCCGGCTGGTGAGGACTGGTTCAAGCTGAATAATGTTTTTTATAAATCCGTGTTCGTGGTACCCAAGCCAAAGGTGCTTGCGGTTACGGATGATACTTCATCACCGCTTTTTACGATAGCCGGCAGCCTTTATGATGCTACTCCCATGGGCTCTGTACCTGATGACCTTTCCCCCTACAAGGCAGTGATTATTGATAATAAGGAAGCTGCGCAGTTGAGTGCAGATGTGTTGCGGACTTATGTGGCCGGAGGTGGAGGGCTTGTTGTCATTGGAGGGGATGCATCGTATGATAAGGGAAAATATAATAATTCCCCGGTAGAAGCCGTCCTGCCCATAATATCAAGGGCTGGTGAATATAAAGGCGGAAGGAATCTTGTTATCCTCATTGATGCTTCGGGAAGCACGGCGGGTGAGGATCCTACCACGCATCTTTCTTTCATCGGGCTTGAAGACGCAAATGCATTGAATATCGTAGAGAGTGTATCACGCGACAGCCGCCTCGGTATAGTGGCTTTCGGAGGCACAACGGCCAAGACCGATATGCTCCCGATGGGAAGCGAAGCCAATAAAGCTGCGATTGAAAATTTCATAAAAGAAATTGGCCCGAAAGGTGGGGACAATCCTACTGATATCGATAAAGGACTCAGGACCGCAGGAGATCTGCTAAATTCGGTCAGTGGAACAAAAGAGATTATAGTTTTGTCTGATGGCATGATGCCGCCTGAAGGGATCGATATTATAAAAAAGGCAGTAAATGATCTGAAAAAAGATATCAAAATACATTTTGTGCAGGTACTGCTATCCTTTGAAACTGCCAAGGATCCGAATCCATTGTACAACGAGCTTGCCCTTGCTGCGGACGGGCAGGCGATAGTCCTGAACCCGGATGAACGCGCCAGCACCTTGATCGAAGCTGGAGGGCCGGCAGGTACGCCCACCCCTGTACCCACTCCCGCGATCAGCTACCAGTATCCGCTCGTAGCGATCGATTCCAATCATTTCATAACGAAATACATCAACCTCACAGCCTCGGTTACCGGATACAATGACGTTACACCGAAACTTGGCGGTGATGAGCTTGTTGCCACGACGCGCGGGAAGCCCATACTTACTACATGGGGCTTCGGTCTGGGGAGAGTGGCCGCATTCACAACCGATAACGGTAATCCCTCCGACAGCGACCCGTCCAGGCCCTGGGCAAGCGCGGTGTACAGCGGCGAGAACTCACGCCTCATCTCGGCGATGATAAACTGGGCGATCGGAGACCCGCGCCCCAGTGAAGGTGTGGTCATCCAGGCCGAGGATATCTGGGGTGGAACGCCGGGCAGGGTTGTTATTACTTCAAACCAGCTTCCGCAGGTAAACCTTGATGGCGCCCCGCTTGACCTTTCCCGTACAGGGCCGACAACATACGAAACTTCAATAAACCTTGAGAAAGAAGGATTCCATGACCTTTCAGGTTACGGGATAGCGGTGAACTATCCGCTTGAATACAGGGATGTGGGTTTCAACGAAAACCTGGATACCGTTATCCCGGCAAACGGCGGCAGGGTTTACGGCGAAGACGAGGTCGAAGGTTTGCTGCTTGTGGATATTAAAGAAAAAGCTGTCAGGACTGTGAACGAGCCGCAGAGTGAAAAAGAACCCTTCCTCCTTGCAGCACTTTTACTATTCTTGGGTGAAGTGATAGTCAGGAGAATGAAGGACTACAAAAAAGAAAGACCGGTGATCGAGGATAATCCGCCCAGGGTCGAAGAGCCTGCCGCCCAACCGGTAGTTGCGGAAGAGCCTGCCTGATCACCTTTTTATGGATTTAAGATACTTTTGCCGATCCATTGAAAAGTTTTTTGCATTTTCAAAAAGACTATCGATAAACTCAGCCTGCTGCTTGCTCCAGATTTCATTAGGCACGGATTTAACCCACCGGCTATAAAAGTGTAAAAATTTTAATCTTTCCCCAAGGTTTTGTTTTCTGTCAAACTTCGATTCCATATTTTGTGTCTCTGACATTCAAAATGTTCATATATTGTTTTAATTTCGCATTGTCAAGATGCCCAAGAAAGATATTATAAGAATATATACGTAACTTCCAGATAATGCAAGCAAGCATTAATAATAATAAAATTCACAATAATAAATAAAAAAAGGCAGTTTAAAAAATAAAAAATTTAACTTGTCAGAACAATCTCGATACTGATATCCTTGGGCACCTGTATGCGCATTAATTGTCGCAGAGCCCTTTCATCAGCATCAAGGTCGATGAGCCTTTTATGAACGCGCATCTCCCAGTGATCCCAGGTCGCACTTCCCTCGCCGTCAGGGCTTTTCCTGCACGGCACTACCAGTTTCTTGGTAGGAAGCGGAACAGGACCTGAAATGCTGACCCCTGTTTTAGATGCGATATCTTTTACCTGGGAACATATCCCGTCAAGCGTGGAGGGACTTGTCCCTGATAAACGAATCCTTGCCTTTTGTGCCATATAATCCTCGTTTTAAAAAAAGAAAAGAGGCTTATATGCGCGCCTTGATGTCCTGAACCATGCCTGCTGCAATGGTCATTCCCATATCGCGTACTGCAAATCGGCCAAGCTGGGGGATTTCCTTTACCTTTTCGATGCACATGGGCTTGGTGGGTTTGATAACGACGATCGCCGCATCACCCGCCTTGATAAAGTCAGGGTTCTCGGCAGCAACCTGGCCAGTCTTGGGGTCAAGTTTCTTGAGAATTGCGGTAATGGTGCCTGCTACCTGCGCAGTATGGCAGTGTATGACAGGTGTATAGCCGCCAGCGATGGCTGACGGGTGCTGGAGCACGACGATCTGGGCAGTAAATTCTTCTGCTACTGTCGGGGGCTTGTCTGTGTGGCCGCATACGTCGCCCCTTCTGATATCTTTCTTATCAACACCCCTGACGTTCCATCCGATGTTATCGCCCGGAAGAGCTTCTTTGATCTCCTGGTGATGCATTTCTATGGATTTGACTTCACCCACTGCCTTGGCAGGCATAAATATTACCTTATCGCCGGGTTTCATCCTTCCAGTCTCGACACGCCCTACCGGCACTGTGCCGATACCAGAGATGGTATATGAATCCTGGACAGGAATGCGAAGCGGAAGGGTTGTTGGCTTCTCTGGCTCTTTCAACATGTCAAGAGCTGCCAGTAATGTCGGTCCCGTGTACCATTTGGTATTTTCGCTTGGCTTGGCAAGGTTATCTCCCTTGAATGCAGATGTCGGGATGAAATGCATTTCATCCGGCTTGTAGCCCACCATCTTCAACAGTGTGCCCAGGTCGGCTTTTACCGCATCGTATCGCGCCTTGTCATAGTTGACCTCGTCCATCTTGTTGAGCGCGATGATCAACTGGTTGATGCCGAGCGTCCTTGCAAGGAAAACATGTTCTTTTGTCTGCGACTGGACACCCTCTTTGGCCGCGCATACGAGAATAGCTGCATCTGCCTGGGAAGCGCCCGTGATCATGTTCTTGACAAAGTCCCTGTGACCCGGACAATCCACTATCGTAAAATAGTATTTTGCGGTATCAAATCTCTGATGAGCCACATCGATCGTGATGCCCCTGTCTCTCTCTTCCTTGAGGGAGTCCATGACCCATGCGAAAATGAAAGATTCTTTGCCTTTCGCCTTGGCTTCTTCTCTATATTTTTCTATGATGTGTGGCGGTACTGCACCAGTCTCAAACAATAACCGCCCTACGAGAGTTGATTTCCCGTGGTCGATATGCCCGATAACTGCTAAATTTAAATGTGGTTTCTCTGCCATAATATTTCTCCTACAATTTTTATTGTGATTTTTCCCCTAATGTTGTTTTTGTTTTTAAACCTTGCGTTCTTCAGGGACTTATGAAATCGCTCGGCTTAGGCATTTCAAGTTTAAGTCCTCTTCTCTTCCTTATATCCATCACGACTTCAGTGAGCATGTTACCAGGTATGGGTTCAAATCCCGCAAACTCTGTGCTCCACATCGCACGGCCTTCGGTAGCTGAACGGATATCTCCTGAGAAACCGAAAAGTCGCGCCACAGGCGCCTTGGCTTCGATGATCGCCGTGTCGCCCTCTGACTTCATATCAAGTATGACGCCGCGCCTACCCTGCATTTCACGCATCGCACCGCCCATCTGGTCCTGGGGCACATGGATGAATACTTTCTGGAACGGTTCAAGGAGTGTTGCACCTGCCATAAGCATCCCGGCCTGTATAGCCTGCCTTGCTGCGGGTATCACCTGCGCAGGCCCCCTGTGTATCGAGTCTTCATGAAGTTTGGCATCCATCAATTTTGCCTTGACTCCCATTGTGGGTTCCCTGGACAGGGGTCCGGCTTTCATTACCTCTTCAAAGCCTTCGAGTATGAGTTCCATTGTTTCATTCAAATACTGGATTCCTTTGGTCATGTCGATGAAGACATTGCTTTCATAGATATGGTTAATTCCCTTGGCTTCATCCTTGGTCATGCCGGCTTTCATTAGAATATCCCTGCGCTCCACTTCCTGCTGCCTCATGGAGACTTCATTGTTCTTTATAAGTTCAATTACTGCCGGGGATAACGGTTCGACCTCGATATAGAACCTGTTGTGGCGGTTGGGGGATTTACCTTCCACAGGTCCTGCATGGGCTGTTACGGTCTCCCTGTAGACCACGAGCGGTTTTGAGGTCGTGATCTCAACGTGCTTATCGCGCTGGATCCTGTGCGCTACGATCTCAAGATGCAGTTCACCCATTCCCGCCAGGAGATGTTCTCCTGTTTCCGGGTTGATCATGACCTTGAGTGTCGGGTCTTCCTTTGCGACCTGCCTTAACACCTCGACGAGTTTGGGAAGGTCTTTCATATGTTTTGCCTCTACCGCGACAGTCATCACAGGCTCGCTGACATGCCTGATACTTTCAAAAGGCGTCATGTTTTTTTCTGAGGATGCGGTCGAGCCCACGATCGCATCGCCCAGTCCTGTAACCGCAACGATATTGCCGGCCGGGATCTTTTCGACCTCGATACGCTCCGGGCCCATGAAAATTCCTACCGACTGGATCCTGTTCGCGTTCGGCATCCCGGAAATGAAAAGCTCCTTTCCGCGCTCAAGCGTGCCTGAGAAAAGCCTGCCGCTTGCCACTTCACCCGCGTGCGGGTCTGTGGTAATATCAGTTATCATGAGAGCAACTTTGCCATTGCGGTCAACATTTATCATCGATTTTCCGATCTCATTTTCCTTATCGCCGTGCCAGATGACCTTTATCCGCTCTCTCTGCGCCTCCACAGGACTCGGGAGGAACCGTATGATCATGTCATTCATAACAGCATGGAGGGGGCACTTTTCTGCAAGCACGTTTTGTTTTTCTGCCTGGCAGTAATCGATTATTTCCTTAAAAGTTATCCCTGTCTTTTTCATATAGGGAATGCTGATAGCCCAGTTGTTGAGCGCAGAGCCGAAAGCCACTTTCCCTGCAGTAGGGTCAAGTCTCAGTTGATCGTACTGGTCAGGTTTCAGGCCTTTTATTATCTTATTGACTTTATCGATAACAGCCCCGAGGCGCATCTGCATGTCCTGCGGGGTGAGCTTCAGCTCCATGATAAGGCGGTCAACCTTATTAATGAAAAGGATCGGTCTAACGTTCTCTCGCAGCGCCTGGCGCAATACGGTTTCGGTCTGGGGCATCGGCCCTTCGACCGCATCGACCAGCACGACCGCGCCATCAACGGCTCTCATGGCGCGC
>CABMIA010000086.1 GCA_902386085.1 uncultured archaeon | reverse complement strand
GTTGCCTTCTGAAGTGAACAGAGAACTGTTTGTAAAATCAGTGCATACAACAGATGAATGATACGGTAATCGGCCGCTTGTCCGTCCCATAGGTGAGTACATCCTGATAGGTGCGATAAATCTTGATAAGCCTGCCGGCCCCACGAGCCACGAGGTAACATCCTGGGTGAAAAAAATCCTTGAGCTTGAAAAAGCAGGCCACAGCGGAACACTTGACCCGAACGTCACCGGGCTTCTTCCCGTTCTGCTCGGCGATGCGACAAAAGCGGTCGATGCGCTCCTTACTGCAGGGAAGGAGTATGTCTGCCTGATGAAACTTCATACTGAAATCCCTGAAAATATGATAAAAAGAGTTTTTGGTGAATTCACGGGCCAGATCTACCAGAAGCCTTCCATAATATCGGCAGTAAAGCGGGAAACAAGGATAAGGAACATCTATTATCTTGAGCTTCTTGAGCTTGATGGCAAAAATATCCTTTTCAAGGTTGGGTGCGAGGCAGGGACATACATAAGGAAATTATGCCATGATATGGGAATGGCGCTTGGCACAGGCGCGCACATGCAGGAACTCCGCAGGACAAAGAGCGGCCCTTTCCGGGAGGATGAAACCCTGATCACGCTCCATGACCTGAAAGATGCGTATGTTGAGTGGAAGGAGAACGGCAATGAAGAACTGCTAAGAAAGGTGGTATATCCTGTGGAGTTCGCACTTTCGCACCTCCCGAAAATAGTGATACGCGATAACGCTGTCGATGCGGTCTGCCATGGCGCGAGCCTTGCAGCGCCGGGTGTGCTGTCCTTTGAGAGCGGGATTGATAAAGGAGACACCGTAGCTATCTTCACATTGAAAGGCGAGGCTGTGGCTTTCGGACAGGCGCAGATGAAATCTCCTGAGATATTAAGGGCTGCCACCGGTATTGTGGCGGCAACAGACAGGGTGCTGCTTCCTCCAGGTACTTACCTGAAAGGATGGAAGGCAAAAGAATAGAACCAACCCAAGCAAAAACTATGATTAGCATGGGCAGGTTTGTCAAGAAATGGTGGGATAGAGTGAAAAGTTAACATTTTTAAAATATACCTGCCCGATTACAAATATTATTTCATCACATTTAAAATAATCTATGTAAATGCAAATGATTATATAAAATTCGAAACACAAGAATTTATATCTTGGCGTCCATCATTAAAGTCATGGAGCAAAACCGTAAGAATGTGATGGGGGCAGGACTAGCAATCCTAGGCATTTTGTTCGCTCTGTTAGTGATGTTAACAGACAAGAATCTTATGAATTTGAAGATCGACGCTACAGGGTTCGTTTTCTTGCTCATGTTTCCGCAACTGTTTGCCGGATTTAGTATTTATCGCGGCAAATTTATCTCATATTTCAAGTTCATCCGGCTGTATCACAGGGTATTCGGATACGCGCTCATAGGTACTTACATCGTTGTTTCATTTTTCTGCATATACGTTTACGTACCCTTATACGCTCCTTCATTAAGCACAATGCCTGACCCGAGGGTGATATCGCATATGTATCTGGGTATGCTCGGATACATAGCATTTTCAATGAAGCTATTCTGGGTAGTAAAGAAAAAAGCATACAGTAGCACTACTGCGATGCTGGGTGCTATTTTTGCCGTAATATTGACAGGTATGTTTATTACAGGTGTGCTTCCGTATCGCCCGTTTTGAACTATACAAAACCTTTATGCTATGCAAAGATAATAAATAAAATGGGAGTGTTATGTCTATTAAAAAATTATTCTTTGCTGTGTCAATTCTGATTTTTTCAATCCAGACAGCAGTGGCTGAGAATATAAGCATTTCAGGCTCTTCCTATCAGCCCGGTACTAAAAATATCACATCCGGGACCACAGTGACATGGACGAACATGGATGCAACATTACACACTGTAACGAGTGATACTGGATTTTTTGACTCTGGTGCCCTTTCTCAGGGGCAGGTTTTTTCATTCACTTTTAATACTGCCGGAACTTTTAATTACCACTGTAACTTCCATTCTTTCATGCACGGAACGATAATTGTTTTGGCTGCTACACCGGCTCCTGTATTGACCACGATAACAATATCGCCATCAGCCGCTGCGTTAACTGTCAATGGAACTCAAATGTTCAATGCAACAGCAGAGAACCAGAATGGTGCTCCGATGGCCGGGATCAATATAACCTGGACGAGCAGCAACATGACTGTTGGAAACATTGCTCCATTAAATGCAATAACAGGTGCAGATGGGAATTCATCTGCCATGTTCACGGCAAATGCATTAGGAGCCGCAACTGTAAATGCGATTAACAGCACTGTCATGGGAAGCGCAACAGTGGCGGTGAGAGCAATCGGATTGCCGCCTGAAGTTGCGATATACGATACCGACCATAACGGAGTAATTGAGAAGAATGAAGCAGTGGCGGCAGTTGTTGACTATTTCGCCGGGAATATTATGAAGGCGGTAGCCATAGAAGTGGTTGTGGCATACTTCTCCCCTTGAAACAGATATTAAATTATATTCGACCCATAAAAAATGTTATTGGAAATCAGGCGTATCTCCTAAAAAGTAGTTAGCAAAAATTTTCCCGGCAGTTAACTTTAAGTATTTTTAATGAGAAAGTTAATTTGAGTAATCTGGGGAGGATTATTTCTAAATATTTCATAAGGGGGATAAATTCTCATGAAAGATAAAATCAAGTATAGTTTAGTGCTGTTGCTGGTTGCAGGTATTTTGATACCGGCTGGGTGTGTGGGTCCGAAGAATTCAACACCTGCTGCACCAACGGTTACAGAAACAACCACAGCACCTCAATCCAATGAAAATGACAGGATGATCCAACAGAATGCACTGTGGATGATGGACCAGGGCAGGCAAACCTTCCGCTTCGATACATTCGGAGATGAGGCATTTTGGGGCGATACGCTCAAGATTCACCAGGCAGTTGCCGGAGCACCTAACGGAGGAATAGGTCCCGGGGTAAGCCCGAACACAGCTCTGGCAGTGGGTTTAAAGGTCGATATGGATGCCCTCCCTCAGCCATTGATTGATGACCTCAAAAATGGAAAGGTAAACCTCAATGATCCTGCCGCTACGCTTGCACTGCTCAAACTGAATGCCGTCGTCGGTGTTAAAGGTTCATTTGACAAGGCAGGTAAACTCAGTTCTGTCGGAATTACATGTGCTATCTGCCATTCAACTGTGGATGATTCATTCGCTCCCGGTATCGGACACAGGCTGGACGGCTGGGCGAATCATGACCTCAACGTCGGAGCGATTGTAAATCTTTCTCCTGACCTTACTCCGGTAGCAAATCTTCTTGGCGTTTCCGAGCCAACAGTGCGAACAGTTCTTAACAGTTGGGGACCGGGAAAATTCGACGCCGAATTATTCCTGGACGGAAAGGCATTTAATCCCAAACAGGTTACCGATGGGGTAATAACCGGGACGAATGTGTCAGGTGCTACACTCATTCCGAATGCTTTCGGCCTGGCAGGTTTTAACCAGCACACATGGTCGGGTGCATGGGGCACGGTCACGTATTGGAACGCGTTTGTTGCGAATCTCGAAATGCACGGAAAAGGAACGTTCTTTGATCCCAGACTGGATAACGCCACAAAATTCCCGATAGCTGCTGCTAATGGATTCGGACACTTGAGAACCAATCCTGACGACGATCGGATCACCTCGAAACTTGCAGCTCTCCAATTCTATCAACTGTCCATTCCATCCCCGGTGCCAAAAGCGTGCATAGACTTTGATAAGGATGCAGCGGCGCGTGGGGATGGACTCTTCAGTGGAAAGGCCAAGTGCAACAACTGCCACGCCGAACCTCTCTGGACAGAGCCTGGCTGGAATCTGCATAAACCATCTGAAATCGGTATCGACAGCTTCGAGGCAGACAGGGCGCCGGATGGGGTTTATAAGACCTCGAACCTTGGGGGCATATTTGTACGGGAACGCGGCATTTTCATGAAACCTGAGAATAAGGGCAATTTTTACCATGACGGGCGCTTTAAGACGCTTCTTGACGTTGTAAATCATTACAACACTTTCTTTAACCTGGGACTTACAGCACAGGAAAAGAATGACCTGGTCGAATATGTAAAGTCGCTTTCAAGTCAATGAGGTGGTCAGTCCACCTCCATTTTTAATTTTTTTAACAGTAAATCGCCTGGTTAAGTATGGTCTAATTTTCAATTGGTGCAGGCATATAGCACCTGGCAACATGCCATTGCAAGCTAATTTTGCCACAAAATTATCGATTCAACATCCAGAATCAGCTTTTTATACTTCAAATATGTATTAAGGGCTCTGGGATGATTCCTTATTGTAGCTTCGGATAGTTCTTTTGTACTCTAAGGGATTTCTCAGGGAAAAGCATCTGACTATTCCGATTCTTTTCCGAAATGGCATTGCCGAGGTAGTCTAGCGGCCTAAGGCGCAAGCCTGGAAAGCTTGTGGGGCTTTGCCCCTCGGGAGTTCAAATCCCCCCCTCGGCGCTTCAGTTTTTGTTTACCACCTGTTATACCGGGACATAAATGAGTAGTTATATAGAATTTCCCGATCAGGATACTTGAATTTACTGATGTTGGCGTGCAAAGCCAAATTTGAAACACCCGCAGCCAGGGTAGTGCAGCACAGGGAAATTGCGCTGGGAAGTTAACCAGGAAGGCGTCATGCCTGTATTGCAGCCAGCGTTTTCCCAAGATCAGCAATCTCAGGTTAGTGTCCGCACCTTAACCAAAATTAATAAATACTGAAAAAACAATTTTACATGATGTATATAATGAGAAAATAGGGGTTTTCTCATCGTAATTTAACAATAAATAAATGGGAGGACAAAAATGGAAACTTTACAAGCAACCGGGGCTGTGCGCGGTGCGTTTTTCAGCCTGGGAACGACACCGGCCACGAGCGATCCCAAATTCGACTGCGCCACTGCGGTCATCAGTCTTTTTGATCAGGCGAAGAAAACAGCGCATGTTGCCATCTATTCATTGACCGAGCCGGATATTGTAAATGCGATGATCGCAGCCAACAAGCGGGGCGTCAAGGTGGCAGTTGTGGCAGACAACACTGAAAGCAAAAATGCGAACATGGCCGCAATGATAAAGAAACTAACCCAGGCCGGCATAGATGTCCGCCTGGCCGTTAAACAAACCGCCCTTATGCATAATAAAGTCGGCATATTCGATGGCCAGACGATCTGTACAGGCAGCTTCAACTGGACAAATAATGCGGAAAAGAATAACGATGAGAACCTGCTTGTTGTAGATGGTGCCGATTTGGCAGACGATTATGAGAAATACGTATTCCAGCGCATTCTTCAAAACGAAACACTCGTAAGAGCAAAATAATCGATTTAAATATAAAATAAAAGGAGAGATATATATGCCAGAACAAAAGAAAGTTACTTCAGCAAAGAAAGGTGGAATGAAAAAAGGTTACGGGTGGATGCCTGATTTACCCGATCACCGGGATATAATGTATGGCGCCGTGCGTAAGAAACCTGCAAAGCTGCCGTCTGCGGTCGATTTGCGTCCCTTGTGCCCGCCGGTAGCAGATCAGGGGGCTCTTGGCAGCT
>CABMIA010000085.1 GCA_902386085.1 uncultured archaeon | reverse complement strand
ATCCTGCGCCGCGATCACACAGCTTGGATATATCCTGTTATCCCGGCTCATACCCGATGTTAAGGCTGCGAGTTCGGGCCCGCATGTCTTCCTGGTGATAGAGCGTGAAAATTCATTGATACTGGCAGATTTCAGCATAGATTCCATAATGGAAATAGATACCCAGTACTATGAAAAAAATATGGATCATTATCTGCTTAAATCAGCTGTAACAGGATTGGACGAGGAAAAAACAGGTCTCCTGGAACAGTATTACTCTTCTTTCCATGTCACGTCAGGAATTGGCCTTGGCCATAATATCCATAACAATCTCGGCATCGCTTATGACAAAGCTGGCCGGTATGCCGATGCGATCGAAGAACTCAATGCCGCCCTGAAGTTTGATCCTGAGTATGTTGAAGTCCTGAATAACCTTGCTGTGGCACTTGATAAGATGGGATCGTTGGATGAAGCCGTGAACAACCTCAAAGAAGCTATCAGGCAGAGACCGGGTTACACCGAAGCTCACTGCAACCTGGGGACGATATATGCTAAACTTGGCCTGTTCGATGAAGCCATACAGGAGATAAATGAATCTATCAGGTTGAATCCCGGCTTTGCAGTCGCACGAAATAACCTGGGTAATATCTATGCATTCTGCTAGAGAAAACATGATGCGATTACAGAGTTCAGGGAAGCGATCAGCATTGACCCGAATTACCCGGCAGCTAGAAGCAATCTGGGGAATATTTATTCCGGGATTGGAAAACATGAAGAAGCACTCATTGAATTCCAGGAAGCGTTAAAAATTGACCCTGGATCTGCCGAAGCATACCAGGGTATCGGCAAGGCTTATTATGAGCTTGGTAGTCTTGATCGCGCTTCCCAGGCATTTATCAGGGCTGTATGCCTGGAACCGGACCTTATCGAAGAAGTGCCGGAAAAGCTGGCTTTGAAAGTGAGGCAGGGAGTTTCCAGGTTACGTGGAAGGGTTCATATTTGAGCCCATTGCACAATAATCCTTTATTTTTTAATGTTTTACGGATTACAGGTTTCCGCGCATTCTTTCTGCATGCAGTATTCTTTTTAATGCCAGTTGATATGCCGACTTTCTCATCCTGCAGCTCTTTTCATCACACAACGAATGAACTTCATTGAAGGCAGTTATCATGGTTTTCTTGAGCCTCTCCAGGACTTTATCCTCTTCCCAGTAATCATTATTAAGGTTCTGTATCCATTCGAAATAGCTTACCACCACGCCACCTGCGTTTGCGAGTGCATCGGGAATGAGCATTATTTCTTTCTGGAAAAATATATCATCTGCTTCTTTTGTGGTCGGGGCATTTGCAAGTTCCATGACCACCCTGGCCTTTACGTCATTCGCATTGTCTTTATTCAGCTGGTCAGACAGGGCTGCCGGTATCAGGATATCGCATTCGCATGTCAGGAGTTCCTCATTTGTGATGTTGGTGGCATTACTGAAATTGACAACGCTTCCTGTTTTGTCTTTAAATTCCATAACTGCCTTGATATCAAGACCGCTCTTATCTATTATGCCGCCTTTTGAATCACTCACCGCGACAACCTTGTATCCTTTCTCATGCAGGATGCGGGCAGCATTCTCTCCCACATTCCCGAATCCCTGTACAGCGATGCTTACCTCGAATTTATCCATGCCTTTTCTCTTCATGGCCTCTTCGAGCACATAGATCCCGCCAAGTGATGTTGAATAACTCCTTGCCTTGCTCCCGCCCAATTCAACCGGTTTCCCGGTCACTACGGCAAATTCATGTTTTCCTTTTATCCGTTCATACTCATCGAGTATCCAGACCATGATCTTTTCATCAGTATAGACATCGGGTGCCGGGATATCTACAAACGGCCCGATATAGCTGGCGATGGCGCGGACATAGCCGCGTGTTACATGCTCAAGCTCATTCCTGCTGAGTTCCTTGGGATTTACCACAACTCCGCCTTTTGATCCCCCGAAAGGTATGTTCACGACCGCGCATTTGAGCGCCATCAGGAAAGAAAGGTCCTTGACATGATCAAGTGTTAATTCGGGGTGGAACCTGATACCCCCTTTAGCCGGGCCGCGGGCATCGTTGTAATGAACCCTGTACCCCACGAACATTTTTATTTTCCCTGAATCCAGTCTCACCGGGAAATGAACTATGAACGCACGCCTGGGCATGTCAAGAAGATCAAGTTCTTCCTGAGACAGCCCGAGTTCCGAATATATGCCCCCGAGTTCACTTATCGCCAGTTTGCACAGGTTCCTGTCATCTGTATCAATCCTTTCATGGTTATTGATTTGCGTAAATACAACCTCCTATATACATGATTGGGTTCTCCGGTTTAAGAAGCTTTTCATAATATACACTGATGTGGAATTTGAATGATTTTTACGAATGACTTAAGTATTAATGTAACAAAGTCTATACATATGCAGGCAATTGAAGTATCCCATCTCATCAAGAAATTCGGCGCCATTACCGCGCTCAATGACATAAATTTCTCGGTTGGCGAGGGAGAGACTTTCGGGTTCCTGGGCCCAAACGGCGCGGGCAAGACCACTACCATAAAAATGCTCTGCGGGCTTTTTCCTCCTACGTCAGGCGTCGGGTTGATCGCAGGGTTTTATCTTTTTAAACACCAGTTCGAGATAAAAAGGTATATCGGT
>CABMIA010000084.1 GCA_902386085.1 uncultured archaeon | reverse complement strand
TTCAGAATACGGAGAGAACAGGTTTGGCAGAATGGTAAGTTTTGTGGCTGATGTACTGGCAGGCACACCCTCGATAGTGGCAGGGATGTTCGGTTATACTTTCATAGTCCTGTATTTCGGTTTTTCTGCCATAGCAGGCGGGGCAGCTCTCTCGGTATTGATGATTCCCATTGTCGCAAGAACTACCGAGGAATCCCTGAGGCTTGTTCCGGGCTCAATCCGGGAGGCTTCGCTGGCGCTTGGAATACCGGGATGGAAAACAATATTACATATCGTCCTGAGTAGCGCCATGAGCGGCATAATCACAGGTGCTTTACTTGCAATTGCAAGAGTCTCGGGCGAGACCGCGCCTCTCCTTTTAACCGCTTTCGGCAATCCGTATTGGGCTGCAGGTATAGACAAACCAATATCCACCCTGCCTGTTCAGATTTATACGTATGCGATAGCACCCTTCCCGGACTGGCATACAAAAGCGTGGGGAGGCGCCCTTATCCTGATTATTCTGATTCTTATTTTAAATATCGGGGTGAGGCTGATTACCAGAAGAAAATATAGAGTGTAAAATAGGAGTTTTAGCGTGCCCGAAAAAATCACTATAGAAAATCTCAATGCATGGTTTGGAACTAAACAGGTACTGCATAACATCAGTCTTAATGTCCAGGAAAACAGGATTACCGCCATCATAGGCCCATCAGGATGCGGGAAATCCACATTTATCAGGTGCCTTAACAGGATGCATGAAGTTGTACCCGGAGCAAAAGTTTCGGGAAATGTACTGGTTGATGGACGGGACATCTACAAGAAAAATATCGACCCTGTTGATATAAGAAGATGCATTGGCATGGTCTTCCAGAAGCCCAATCCTTTTCCCACTATGTCTATATACGATAATGTTGCGGCTGGATTGAAACTCAATGGCATAAAAGATAAGAAAATCCTTGACAGGACCGTTGAGGAAAGCCTCAAAAAAGGTGCACTCTGGGATGAAGTGAAGAACGATCTTAATAAATCGGGTGTGGGTTTATCCGGAGGCCAGCAGCAGCGCCTCTGTATAGCAAGGGCGCTGGCAGTTGAGCCGGAGATTATCCTGTTTGATGAACCCTGCTCGGCGCTGGACCCAATATCTACAAGCAAGATAGAAGATTTAATGTTAGAACTCAAAGAAAAATATACGATTATTATAGTAACTCATAATATGCAGCAGGCTGCAAGAGTAAGCGATTATACAGCTTTCTTTCTTTATGGTAAGCTGATAGAGTTCGGAGAGACAAATGAGATATTTAAGAAACCCAGGGAAAAGAGTACGGAAGATTACATAATCGGGAGGTTCGGATAATATGGTTCGCGAAGCATATCATAAGGATCTTCACAAGTTAAGGGAGGAAACACTTAACATGGGAAGTCTTGTAGGCAGGGCTATCGGAGATGCGGTGCTGTCTCTTAAGAATCGTGATGTAGAGATGGCTCAGAAGGTCATTGATATGGATGATGAAATCGACGCCATCGATCATCGCATTGAAGAGGAATGCATGCGCCTTCTCGCCCTCCAGCAGCCTATGGCAAGGGATTTGAGGCTTATAATCTCGGTATTGAAAATGTCCATCGACCTTGAAAGGATGGGTGATCTTGCCTTGGAAATTGCGGTTATTACAAAAATTACAGCTAAAGTACCTCCTGTAAAACCTCTCATAGATATACCGAGAATGTCGGAGATATGCCAGGATATGTTAATAAATACAATGAAAGCTCTTGCGGATAAAGATGCTGAGCTTGCAAGACAGGTAGCTAAACGTGATGATGAGGTTGATGCTCTCTTTGACCAGATAAGAAGGGAACTTATTACTATTATGATTGAAGATCCAAAAAAGCTAACCGGCGCCCAGCATCTGACTTTTGTAGCAAGATATCTTGAGAGGATAGGAGACCACATAACGAATCTCTGTGAGAACGTTGTGTTCATGGTTACAGGTGAGAGGGTAGAGTTGAATTAATTCTTCTTGCCTTTGGTCAAGACATAAATAACCGTTAGTAAAATACAGTTCAATGATAAACGTATCCACGTATCCAATTTCCACTACTATTGATTTTAGAATCGAAAAAACTGTGATAAAAATATTATTCTTTCGAGTCTTTCGAGCCAATCCTTTCAATCGCCAGAGCTCCCAGCCGGGCAATGGTATCAAGAACAACTTTATTTTCAGGTGTAAGAACCTCCAGGATAGAGTCAAAATGAAATCCCACAACACCCTTAATGGTATCTGCTGTTTTCATGGGAAGGTAGTATGCCCATGCTTCGGGGAGCGTGTCCGTACCCAGCCCGGCAGGTTCACCATTGAGCCAGACCCAGGTTGCTATACTAAGTTCTTTCGGGTTTATCCGGAATCCGTCAGTGGAAGCCCTGACCGAAACTTCTCCGTTTCCAGGTAGAAAAATAGCCATATCGCACGGGAATATTTGTCCTGTATGGCGGATCATCAGGTGCAAAACCTGCTCAATGCTCTGCGCAGTGACAAGGTCCCGGCTTAACCCATATAATGTTATAGTCCTGGATTCGCTTTGTTGAAGCTGTTGCACTTTATATTGAAGATTGGATGCAAGATTGCTTATTACAAAGGCAAACGCGATAAACATGAGATAAGACAGAAAATATCTTACGTCTGAAACGGCAAAGCTGAAATACGGTGGGATAAACAAAAAATCAAAAATGAGAACGCTTAAGATTGCTGCAAAGATAGATGCGCCGCGTCCCAGAAAAATAGCGATGATCACAACGGGCAGGAGCATTAAGAATAATAAGTTGACCTGACCAAGAATATCCCTTAAAAGAAAACCGAATAAAGAGCCAAGAATAACAGCAACGCCGCTCATGACATAATTTAGCGGGTTGATTATGCCTATTTTTTTCTTGGGTACAGGTTGTTCACTCTTACCCGCAAACAGGAATACATCGATATCTCTTGTCCGTACGAGGATCTTCCGGGCAAGGGTCGGGAACAGTCCAAAACGCCTGGGTTTCCCTATTACGATCTTTGTCACATTATGGCCCTGTGCATAGCGGGCTATCTCTTCAGCCACATCGTCCCCTTTGGTCCAAACGACACGTGCGCCCAGCTTTTCAGCGAGATCCAGGGCATTTTTTAGCCATTCCTGTTCTTTATCTGATAATTGCGTATGACTGGCAGTTTCTACGTAGAGTGCAACCCATTCCGCACTCAGATCCGAGGCTATGCGAAAGGCCGAGCGAACCAGTTGTTCGGCATAAGGACTGGCTAATACTCCAACCAGGACACGCTCTGTCGCAGACCAGGGTCCGGCAATTGCATGTGCCCTCATGTACAGGAGCATCTTCTCATCTACGCTACCTGCTACAAGCCGCAGTGACATTTCACGAAGCGCAAGTAAATTCCCGGGCTTAAAGAAACGCTTAACAGCGTTCTCTGCCATATCCTTTGCATAGACCTTTCCTTCTTTCAGTCTTTTGAGTAACTCCTCAAAAGGAAGGTCCACAAGCTTGATCTCATCAGCTAACTGGAAAAAAGTGTCCGGGATAGTTTCACTGACACGAATTCCCGTTATACGGAAAACGATGTCATTTAAACTTTCAAGGTGCTGCACGTTCAATGTTGAGTATACATCAATCCCTGCGTTCAGGAGCTCCTCTACGTCCTGATAGCGCTTGCCATGACGCGAATTGGGGGCATTCGTATGGGCCAGTTCATCGACAAGTACAATCCCGGGCCGCCGCGCCAGAACAGCATCCAGATCCATCTCCGAAAGCCGAACACCTTTATATTCAGTCCTAACGAGGGGAATAGTTTCCAGACCTTTAAGAAGCGCTTCGGTTTCAGACCTGCCGTGTGTTTCGACATAACCAATGACAACATCGATTCCCTCCTGTTTGCGCATCCTGGCGTCGTAGAGCATGGAATATGTCTTACCGCCTCCGGGTGCGGCGCCAAAATAGATGGTCAGTTTCACGCTCTTTTTGGCTGTTTCTTCCTGTCTGGCAATTTCCAGAAGAGATTCCGGTTCAGGTCTTTTATCTTCAGTATCTGTCATTGAAATCTACTTCATACTGTCCAGAGCAAGATTTAATTCCAAGACATTAATACGTTGCTCCCCTAAAAATCCGAACTGCCTTTCCTCAACGTGTTCAAGCACTAATTTACGTACCGTTCCTTCGTCGAGATTACGTTCCCTGGCAACACGGGGTATTTGTATCAGGGCGGATTGTATACTGATGTGAGGATCTAACCCGCTTGCTGAAGCCTCCACAAGGTCTGAAGGTACCGGAGCCTGGATACCTGATGACTTCAGAAGTTCAGTTCTATTGGAAATCTGGTCTATTAAAACCTTATTCGTAGGTCCGAGGTTGGAGCCTCCGGAAGCCAGGGGATTATATGGAAAATCCGAAGTGGCTGAAGGACGAGACCAGAAGTATTTCGGGTCTGAAAAAGGCTGTCCTATCAGGGCTGAACCTTTGAGAGTGCCGCCGGAATCGTATATTAGGCTTCCCCCTGCTTCTTTCGGGAAAATTAATTGCGCCAGTACGGTTACTGCGACGGGATAGATTATGCCGACAAGTATCATCAGGATTGCGAAGAGTTTTAGTGCCGTCTTTATTTGGTTCATTACTGTTCCTATATATCTTACTACACAATTCTTATTTACCCTTTCCACTGCTGTATTCAGGAGGTAAAGACCGATGGCTTTTTGTTAATATGGGTTGTGTCAAGATTAAAACTTTAGCTGCCATTGGATGGGCTGGTTACAATATGAACATTCTTTACTATGTCGATCCAGAGACGGGTCAACTCCATATCTACAATCATAATGT
>CABMIA010000083.1 GCA_902386085.1 uncultured archaeon | reverse complement strand
TTTTGATAGGTGCCAATTTAGTATAAATCTTTTGGTTGATTAATGATATTTGACAGTCCCTTTGCGAGTTTATTCACATTTCAGGTACATCAAATTTATAATCCATCTGGGTAAGAAGAAACAATAGGAGTCAAAGTCATTAGAAGCTCAGACAGGAAAACCATTCAAGAAAAGATGATTGAGAGCCTCTTCCGGAATCGTTCTTCCTACTGACACTTTTGCAATCTTAAGGATTTTCCAAAAATCTTTGGTATCAATCCGTTGTTCTTAATAATCGCTGATATTTTATGAAATTATAACATCGAAATCGCTATCATAAGAAGCGGGCTGGGAGGGATTTGAACCCACGGCCGTCGGATTAAGAGTCCGACGCTCTGCCTGTCTAAGCTACCAGCCCATAAAAAGGCTTTCTCCTAATAATGTTCTCCCGATATATACATTTCGAAACTCCAAACTGCTTCCAAAAATCTATTTATAGATACCTGTCGTCTTGAATCTTCTGAGGGTATCTTATTATGACAAAAACTTCAAAGCTCTCTGGTTTCTATAAGCAAAGCCCTGAAGAAAGACTCAGGCTCGTATCCGAATTCGCAGACCTTTCGATTGATGAGGCATCCTGCATCAGCGCCACGGGTGCGCTGTCCCTGGATGCCGCTGACCGCATGGTGGAAAATGTCATCGGGATCATGGAAGTGCCAATGGGTGTGGCTGTTAATTTCCTGATCAACGGCAAGGATTATCTCATCCCGATGGCGATCGAAGAACCGTCGGTGATAGCCGCGGCCAGCAACGCTGCAAAGATGGCGCGGGAGGGCGGAGGTTTCACAACAAGCAGCACAGGGCCTGTTATGATAGGCCAGATCCAGGCCGTGGGGATCACAGACCCGGGCGGCGCAAGGATGAGGGTCCTTGAGAAAAAAGACGAGATAATAAGGCGCGCTAATGAAGTGGATCCAGTGCTTGTAAAGTATGGCGGCGGCGCAAAGGATGTGGAAGCAAGGGTTGTCGATACGCCCGGTGGAAAAATGGTAATCACACACCTGATAGTGGATTGCCGTGACGCCATGGGCGCAAATGCCGTAAATACGATGGCTGAAACTGTTGCGCCTTATATCGAAGAACTGACAGGCGGACACGTGTACCTCCGGATCATCTCGAATTTTGCAGACAAACGCATTATGAGAGGAAAGGCGGTTTTCACAAAAGAGGCTATCGGCGGCGACGATGTCGTGGACAGGATCCTGACTGCATATCACTTTGCCGCAGGAGACCCTTACCGCGCAGCCACGCATAACAAAGGGATAATGAACGGCGTAAGTGCTGCCGTTCTTGCCACGGGTAACGATACGCGGGCGATCGAGGCAGGCGCGCATGTCTACGCCTCGCGCAGCGGCGCATACAGGCCCCTTTCAACCTATGAAAAAAATTCAAACGGCGATCTTGTGGGCACGATAGAGATGCCCATGGCTGTGGGTCTTGTGGGCGGCGCTACGAAGACCAATCCGATAGCGCGGGCTGCGGTTAAGATCCTCGGTGTCAAGACCGCCACTGAAATGGGAGAAGTATTCGTCGCGCTCGGTCTTGCCCAGAATTTCGCAGCGATGCGGGCGCTTGCAACAGAGGGCATCCAGAGGGGGCACATGGGGCTTCACTCAAGGAATATCGCAATACAGGCAGGCGCGACCGGGGACCTGGTGGATAAGATAGCGGCGATAATGGTGAAGGAAGGAAAGGTCAGGGCTGACAGGGCAAGGGAGCTGCTGGATGAGATGAAGGGAAAAGAGGAATGAGTTACCAAACCGTGTCTTTTTTTTCATACCAGAACGCTTCCTCCTTCCGGAATAATTCAATTCAATCAGGATCGCTTTATTTATAGATTCGATCACAGCCGAATGAAATTTTAAATCACTCGATTATAATCGAATGAATCTTGATTTCAAGCTTTTCGGGAATAAAAAACTGCGGCGCCGCGAAGTTCACAGCTTCGCCTCCCATGCACAGGGGCGCGCCGTCCCTGACAGATGGAGGCGCACTACTCCCTCACCTCATGGAATAGTATGACGAGCATTTCTGGGTTCCAAGTTGTTTCCAAGGGCCAATCGGAAAAGGATGGTATATTGTCCAGATGTATATCAGGGCATGAAGCGGGCTTGAAATCATCCACTTTAAAAGATATTTCTTCATAATCAAGGAATCGTGGGATGAAGAAAAATTAAAAAAAGGGGATATATAGAGGTTGTAATCAAAAGATTAAACTCGGCAAGGCTTAACATAAACACCATTTCCAAAAAGGATAAAGTCTTACTAATGTAGCTTATTCAGATACTTTCATCCTGTTTCCACTTTTATCGACCAGACTTGCCATAATTATCATATTCGCGGCTATATTTAGATGGTGATTCGTCTTCTTTAGGTACATACGATTTCATTGCATGTTTAACTAAATTGAACTCTTTTGATGTGATTCTTAAAATTGCATGTGGCAAGCAAAGTTTGTTTTCGAGGCTTTTAGGCAGACCAAGAGACCTAACTTTTGCACACTTGTCTGGAGATGTAATCCATTTGACATCTATTCTATTATAAAACAGAACTTCACCATAAGGGTTTTTTTCATTATAAGGTCGTCCACCAACAAGTATTAATGCGAATTTTTTTTCATCGGGTTTCCAATAACATCTTTTGCTTATTATATCTCCTACAGCACATATTGTTGCTGGGCTCCTCATTGCAATTACTCCGTCCCCTTTATTCATCGCTATCCAATATTTTATTTCGCTTAACTCTTTTCTCTCTAATGGTTTTTCATATTCTTTTAGGCAATCTCGCTTAATCTTGTCCAAGCTATTGCTTAAATCAATTTCACCCCAACCAATTGCAATGCAGGGAGGTTTTTCTTTTTTGCATAAATCGTACAGATGTTCAGAATTTGCTTTTCCATTTATAACAACCCGTCCTAATCGAACCCGCAAAAAGTTTTGTTCCACTTTATTTCCTCCCTTAATTCACATACTTAAACTGCTCCCTGATTATAAAACTCCAGCCATGCAACAGTCGGGTTCAGACAGTTAAAAGTCCCGACAACGCAACACAACCTATTAGAATAAAAAGCAAGTATGTGTGAAGCAATGCATCAATCTATCTACCGCGACCAGTGGTTCGAAGAAATAACATAATCAGTGCAAAAAGACGATGAAATAGATAATCTACATGTTCGTTAAGTCCTAAAGGCACTTGTGTAGTCTCGCTATGGCGTATTCTAAAAGTGTTACCAATGCGGGTCAGTTCGGAGGCCTCCTTATCGAGCGCTTCGCGAAAAGTGGATTCTGGAGCAGCTTTAGCCAACAAAGCGGCAGCAGATGCCCTTTTATCTCTTCCCGGCTCGATTGTCTTTAATCTTTCCCAAGCATCCCATAACTTCTCGAGCGATTCTTGACGGATAGTTGGATTAGGGTTGAGATATTTTGCTCGCGCTGTATTTAGCAGCGAATCAAGCTCGCTATCACCTGTCCGGAATATAGCGGATGCGAGGGTTTCTCGCAATCCTTCTGGAGCTAAACGGACTATCAATCCATCAGACCTTAACTCATAAGCTATTCCATTCCTAGAAAAAATGCGTTCAATATCATTGCGAAAGACTGATTGGCCCTCCTCAGGCTCAAAATCGAGATGATAATGCCTAAAAAAAGAATGGTAATGAGTCTCGACAGGTTTTCCTATGGCTCGATGGCAGAATTCCAAAAAATCAAGGACTGTTAAAGTCGGTGGCATTCTGCTTGAATCTAATGGTAATGAGATGCCGGGAATTTCGGCTGCAAGCATTAGAGATAGCTTATTAGAATCGCATCCACATATATTGCCGCCTCCGTCTGGGCATTCTTCAGGAAAAATATATCCAAAAGAGCCATCACTGATGCGCGAATTTATTATAGCAACTAATCCACCCCAAACGCTCAAACTAATGTCCTCCACAATTCGAGATCGTGCGCCTAGCTCTCGGTCGCTAAAATACAACTTATCATCTCCAAATATGGCATAAATCATTCATATACGATATTAAAGTTATATATCATTTTATTCTGTATAGGACTTACGCGTTTGATACTTTATTTTCAATAGCGGTAGGTTTTTACATTGTACATGAATTTAACCCTCCTCTCGTTCCAAAAATATTCCCATCAATCTTTCGGCTTATAGAACAGCACGACCCTGTACTCTCCCGGCGGCTTGTCCATCTTCCTGAAAAGCAGGTACTTCGGGGTAATATCAGATGGCGCAAACCAGTACCATGACATCTTCGCGCTGTCAAGCCGCTCGTAATCAACGCGCAGCCGGCTCTTCACGATATCGGGTTCGTGTTTATCGTCCGAATCATGCACCACGATCAGGGGGGCGTTGAGTTCTGATTCGATACTCACCTTCCACTGGACATTGGTAAAATGGCGCAGGTACCACAGGAACTGGGTTTCCATATCAGTATCAGTAACCTGGATCTCGGTTGACTGGTTCTGGTACTGCCTGGATATTTCGTTTATCTTGTCAATAAAAAGAGAAAACTTCTGCGGAGGCTGCGCCGCCTGGATCAGGGGCTCGGCAGGGTCGGTGTAATTGTAGTAGTTCAGGAGTAAGCTTGAGTAAACAAAATACGAGGAACTCACCGCAAGGATAATAATTATTGCTGCCCCGGTTCTTGAATTCAGTTTTATTCCTGATAAAAGCTCACCAAGGTACGCGGCTGCGATGATAGCAAGAGGCAGCAGTGGATTCAGCACAAGCCACGGGACTTTCTCCTGGAGATAGGAATAAATCGCAAGATTTGTCAGCGTCCAGTAGGCCAGGAAAGAAAAAAACAGGTTTTGGGATTTCAAAACTGCGATAATTCCAAGGATTACTAACGGGAAAAAGACCACAATAGAACTTGCAATATAGGTGGTTGGCAAAAACCTGCTCAATTCCGGGCGCATGTTTGAGATAATATACATTATATCAACCGCAACCCAGTACAGAAGCATAATGATCAGTATCTTTTCTATTTTCCTTCCGCAGCATCCGCTGTAATGTGCAATTCCCAGGGCGCCGAAAATCAATACCGGATGTTCATAAAGCGTTATTATCGGAAGATAGAAAAACCATGGGCCTCCTATGCGCTGTATCCTGTGCATCTCGTACCAGTGGGATACCGCCCTTCCGAAAGCGGCTTTCATACCGTAAAAATCAAGGAATTTGCCTGTATAAAAAAGCGAAAAGACAACAAGCACCACAATAATTAAAAATATCCCTTCGCCGATCAATATTTTATTATTTCTGATTCTCCAGAAGAAGCCCCTGTACCATCCTTCCCTGATAAATAAAAGGAACATGAAAAAGATTACCAGCGCCATCATGATGTACGCATTTTCCTTGAGCGCCGCCATCGATGCAAGCGCCACTCCTCCCAGGAACAGGTAAGAAAGCCGAAGGATTGAGCGTCCTTCCCTGATATTCTCAGCATACTTAATCCCGCATACGAGCACCATCAGGGTAAAGAAAGAGATGAAAATATCCTCCCTGTAAAACCGTGAGTAGTAAAGAAATGACGGGGAAAGCGCAAGAAAGAAAGCCGCGATCACCATTCCGGTTTTACCGATGTAGTTCCTTATCGGGATGAGGATAAGTAACATTTATGCTCAGAGGAGAGCCGGGATTAGGCGGGCTGCATATATGGTATCTCCAAGGCGCCTGAATACCCAGGCCGTGGCGTAGTACATGAAAGGACCGTGGAATGAGGGATCGTAGGAATAAATACCATTATTGAATAATTTATATGTGAAATAACCTACTGCCGCCTCATCGTGATGGAATACCCTTTCATCCAGGCGATACAACCTCAGTAGGAATGCAACGATAAGAATTAGAATAAAAGCAAGATACAAACTAAAATGTTTTTTATCCATTGCCTCAAAAATAGTTTAAACATATTCATAGCATTTATGGTTCAAAAGAGAGATGCAGAACCTATGCAAAAAATCAGGGTCAAACTGTTTGCAAATTTGCGGGAATATACAAAAACAAAAGAAATGGAACTGGATGGCGATACTGCAAAGGATGTTCTCGCCAGGCTTTGCAAAAAGTTTCCGGGCCTGGATGCAATGATTTTCAAAGACGGAGAATTGCAGCATCACATCAATGTTTTCTTAAACGGGAAGAACATTCTTGAATTGAACGGGATTGAGACCTCCCTTAATCCGGATGACGAGATCGCTATTTTCCCTCCCGTATCAGGTGGATTATGTTCAAAAAGCGAATGAATGCCGACGAGGCAAAGGAATTATTCTTGAATGAAGTAAAACCCCTTTCAGCTTCGGAAATTTTGCCGATCGGGGAATGCGATGGCAGGATCAATGCCATAGATATAATAGCAGGCGTTGACGTTCCGCATTACCGCAGGGCAGCTATGGACGGCTTCGCAGTCGTTGCGTCAGATACACTTGGCGCTGGCAGCAATTCCCCTGTCGTCCTGAAATTGGGAACAAACGTTGGGAAAGGAACATGCGCCAGGGTACACACAGGATCCCCTTTACCTGAAGGCGCCGATGCTGTGGTAATGCTTGAGGATACCGTGCTAAGCGGCGGGAATGTTGAGATTTTTGCACAGGTGCATCCTTTCAAGAATATGGGAGAGATCGGTGAGGATATCCGGAAAGGTGAAACGATAATCCGGGAAGGAAGGAGGCTTCGCCCATGCGATATTGCGGTTCTTGCTTCGCTTGGGATCAATAATATAACCGTTTATAAAAAACCTCTCGTGGCAGTGATCCCGACAGGCGAGGAACTCGTTCCCAGGGGCGGGAGAGAACCCGAGGCAGGCGAGGTCTATGAAACCAACGGACTGATGGCTGGTCTGTATATCAGGAAATGGGGCGGTATGCCAAGACTTTTCGACATTGCTACTGACGATCCTGAAAAGATAAAACAGGCTATTATTTCCGCTCTTGATGCAGATTTGATCCTGATAAGCGGTGGGACATCGATCGGAAAAAGGGATCATGTCCCGGCAGTTGTCAAAACCCTGGGGAAGCTGCCTGTCCATGGCGTCGGCATAAGCCCTGGCAAACCCACAGCCCTCGGCATTATTGATGGTAAACCCGTCGTGTGCATGCCAGGATACCCTGTCGCGAGTCTAGTGGCGCTTTACTGGTTTGCCCGGCCCGTGCTGAGGAAACTGGGGCATATCCCTGATGAGCCTGACAGGACTGTTTGTGCTGTCTTGTCTGAAAAGATACCTTCAAGAACAGGATTTAAAACATTTGCCAGGGTTAAGATAGATGCCAGGGAGACAAAATGCAAGGCCATCCCGCTTGCAACTCACGGCGCCGGGATATTGAGTTCG
>CABMIA010000082.1 GCA_902386085.1 uncultured archaeon | reverse complement strand
CCAAAATATCGGATATCCAGCAAATAGAAGCACTGGGACTGGATAAGAAATTACTCTCAGACCACCTTGCCCATGCATACCTGAAGATGATATTCGAGGATGGGTTTTATCATGCAGACCCGCATCCCGGGAATATCCTTGTATCCAGGGAAGGGGAACTCATCTTTCTTGATTTCGGAATGGCAGGATACGTCGAACCCGTGCTTCAAGAGAACCTTGCAAATCTCCTGATAGCCACCCAGAGAAATGATATAGATCTGCTTATAGAATCTTTGAGCGATATCGGTGTGATTGGCGATGCCGGAGGCGAAAGTCCATCGCTCAGGCTGAATCTTGAAGAATTTATAAACAGGTATTACAGTTTATCAACGAAATTCATAGACCCTACAGCTTTCTTGAATGACTTGATCGGTGTGATGGCAAAAAGCGGTGGAAGAATCCCTATGAACATCATGCTTCTCTCGAAAACGCTTCTTATCAGGGATGAAAACAGCAGAAGGCTTGATCCGGAACATAACTTTGGAGAACTTGTTGAACCCTATGTTGAGAAGATGGTCGAAGAGCATGATAAAATTTCATACATGTTAAAGGAAACCCAGAAGACCGCCATGGATATTGCTCATCTGCTTAAAGTCTTTCCGAGGAAGGCCAATCATATACTTACAAGACTTGAAAAAGGGACATTCAGGCTCGAGGTGGAGCATCCAGGCATGGAAGCAGTTATTGAAGAACTGGACATAGCAAGCAACAGGCTTTCCTTCAGTATGATAATTTCTGCCCTGATAGTTGGTTCATCCCTTATCATCCAGACCGGAATGTCGCCGCACCTGCTGGGCGTACCTTTGCTCGGGATATTTGGCTTTTTCCTTGCAGGATTTCTGGGTCTGGGATTGCTTTTTTCAATCCTAAGGTCTGGAAAATGGTAAGGGCACTGCAAACTTCCTTTCAATTTAAGCCCTGTGTATCGTGTTATATGTACAGAACGGGATGATCCTGCCGTCGGGAGTCGCATAATGGACGCCGCATCTCTGTATCCTTTCAAGATCCATGTTATACAGATCCATAAAATGCATGGCTCCTATAAAGAGAGTATGTCTGTGGAATTCCTTGATAGCATCTCCCGTGCCACCCATAAGAACATTTACGAAAAGTTTCTTAACATCTACCGATTCCGGGGCCTTTGAGGTATCGATATACTTTGGCAGCGCTGAAATAAGGCTTCCAATTCGTTTTATTTTGCCAAGGGACTTGCCGATCCATTTATCTTCGCTCAAAGCAAGTTCATCGATATGTTCAAGAAGTCCTTCCACATCGATAAAACGGGTTATGGGCGTCATTTTCCCATTTTCAACATAAACATACGTTCCCGTTCCGCAGTGCGGATGAACTGTGAATTCCACGTTAGGGACACCCTCCTCTGCGTTCACGAAATGAGAGATTGGAACGACAAAAGGCACAGGATAAAAATCATCTGCAGTAATTGCCCCATCTGTCTGTTCTTCGATCAGGTCGAATAAATAAGGAATAGTTATCCTCTTTTCCATCCTCTCCTCTTTATGTATCCTTCCTGTAAAGGAAATAGGCTGGAAATTGATACCTTTGACCGTGTCCATGTTATCGACAGCGAATCTTATTATATCCCCGACCTGGTCGTCGTTTACCCCTTTTGCCAGCGTCGGGACAAGGGAAATGCTTGTCAGGCCTGCCGCCCTGCAGTTCTCTATGGCTTTGATTTTATGACCGAGAGCATTGTATCCCCTTGTTATTCTATAAGGTTCATCTGTTACTCCGTCAAACTGCAGATAAACAGTATTGAGACCGGCTTCGTTCAGGTCCCGGCAGAATTTCAGGCTCTTTGCAAGTTTTATTCCGTTAGTGGCCATCTGTATCTGGGTGAATTTAAATTCATTGGCCATCTTGACGATCTGTACAATGTCCTCACGCATCGTGGGTTCACCACCAGCGAACTGTATTGCAGGACAAGGCACAGGCTTTTCATCTCGCAGCATCTGCATCATTCCCCTTATCTGGTCGAGTGAGGGTTCGTAAAGATAACCTGAAGCCGCAGCATTCGCAAAACAGACCGGACAGCTCTGGTTACACCTATTGGTCACATCGATGTTCGCCAGGATGGTTGTTGTTTTATGCGATTCGCATAACCCGCACGAGCGCGGACAATTTCCGTTCAATGTATTCGGATTTAGTACTCCTTCCCCATTATGCCGGTAACGCTCAAAACGCCTGAAGACTTCTGCGTTCGACCAGTATATATCCTTGAAATAGCCATGCTTGCTGCATATTTTTTCGAGCATGATTTTCCCGTTCTCTTCGAAAATTGTCGCATCTATTACATCAAGGCAGTCAGGACACAACGATCGGGTTGCCTTTATAAAACCCTGGTTTTTTCGATCAAAACTATATAATAAACTACAGTTTTTAGTTAACATTCTAATACTCCCCACACATCATAGGGCTTGAAAGTATATAAAACTTGAATACGGGTACGGGTAATAAGATTTATTCCCTGAAAAAATATTAGATAAGATAATGACTTTCGCACTCATTACACCCACACCAATCGAGTCAAAAGAACTCAGGCGCGAAATAAAACCGCAACCGCATGAAGAGCTGAAAGTTATTTATGAGGGAGAAATTTACGGCAAGGATATCATATTTACTCACAGCGGCGTGGGTAAAGTCAATGCAGCACACTCAACAACGCTGGTGCTGGAAAATTATGAAATAAATCTTCTGATACACTTTGGTATTGCGGGTGCGTATTCAGGGCAAATCGGTGATGTTGACGTAGCTGAAAGTGAGAACTACGGCGACGAGGGAGTACTGACAAAAGAAGGATGGAAATCCATGGAATTCACAGGCCTTCCCTTAATAAAAAATGAGAAAGAATATTTCAATACCTTTTCTCTGGATCAGAAGCTGGCGCAGATGGCTTTGAAAGTTTCTAAATATGCAGGTCTTAATGTAAGATATGGTAATTTCGTGACCGTATCGCAGTGCTCCGGCACTCATGAAAGCGGAGAACTCCTGAAGAAGCGCTTCAATGGAATATGCGAGAATATGGAAGGTGCCGCAGTTGCGCATATTTGCACTTTATACAGGGTTCCGATGATCGAAATCCGCGGCATAAGTAATATCATCGAGGATCGCGATATGAAGAAATGGAATATACCGCTTGCGGTCTCAAACAGCAATAAAGCAGTTATAGAGTTGATCAAAAGGTTATGATGAAATTATCTCTGGGTTATTCCCCCTGCCCCAACGACACGTTTATCTTTTATGCTTTGGCCCATAAAAAAGTAAAGGGAAATGTGGAGTTTTCCGAAATACTAAAAGATGTGGAAACCCTGAACCAGATGGCTTTCCGCAAAGAACTCGATATAACCAAAGCCTCTTTCCATGCCTTCGGATATCTCAGGGATGATTACTGTCTTCTTCATTCCGGAAGCGCGCTCGGGCGGGGATGCGGGCCGCTGATCGTGGCCAAAAAACCCATCCGGATCGCCGATCTTGGCTACAAAAAGATCGCCATCCCTGGAAAAATGACAACTGCCGCCCTTCTTTTGCAGCTGTTTGAGCCTAAAATAAAAAATGTGGTCGATATGCCTTTTGATCGTATCATGAACGCGGTAAGTTTAGGTATTGTTGATGCCGGTTTAATTATTCACGAGGGCAGGTTCACGTATCAAGGCTACAATCTTGTAAAGCTGGTTGACCTTGGAGAATGGTGGGAGGAAGAAACCGGCCTGCCTATACCGCTTGGAGGGATTTTCGCAAAAAGGGAATTGGGCGGAGACGTTTTACAGGAAATCGATAGACTCATTAAAAAGAGTGTCGAATATGCATTTGCGAATCGCGCTCTTACCCGCGATTATATCCGGAATAATGCCCAGGAACTGGATGATGAAGTTATCGACAAGCACATACAGCTTTATGTGAATGATTATTCTCTTGAGATCGGGAAGGGTACTGTTGCAGTAGATGTACTGTTAAAAAGGGCGGAGGAATTGAACCTGATCCCTCATTCCGGCAAACCATTGTTCATCTGATAAAAAGATAAAATAGTATGCGATGCGGTTAAATCTTAAATCAAATGCTCTGCAATCCCTTCGGATATTACATGGTCGCAGTAAATGCATCTCAGCTCGACAGGCTTTTTATTTACTGTGAATTTTGATATAACTGGTTCGTTTGTATTTGAAATGCAGTTTGGATTGGCGCATTTTACCACACCTTCAAGGCGCTCGGGCAGATCGACGCGGTATTTCTCTTTGACATCAAAATCACGAACGATGTTTATGGTTGCATTTGGTGCGATGACCGAAATCCTGTCTACCTCCTCCTCCTCAAGCTCCCTATCCTCTACCTTGACAATATCCTTAAAACCCAGAACGCCGCTTGGCACGTTCATCGCAACACTGACAACGGCATTCGTTGTGCCAGATATCCCCAGGATGCGAAGTACATTCAATGCCTGCCCTGCGGTGATGTGGTCTATCACTGTCCCGTGTTTTATGCGGCGCACCCGCATCTCTTTTTTCGATTCACCGGCAGAAGAAGGATCAGCAATATCAGGTTTACCTGTCATGCGGCCTCCATCGCCATTGCAAGAAGCGCCATCCTCACAGGAACACCGTAAAATGACTGTGCGAAATACCGCGCATACCGTGTCCTGTCAACAGCAGGATCGATCTCATCCACACGCGGCAGCGGATGCATTATTATGAGACTATCACGAGCGTTTTTCAGAAGTTCTTCTGTGACCCTGTAGCTTCCCGCCACTTTCTGGTACTCTGCAGGGTCAGGGAAGCGTTCCTTCTGTATCCTGGTTACATACAGCACATCCACATCCCCTACAACATCCTCGATATTCGCTGTCTCGCTGATGATCGCACCCTGCCTTTTCAGGTCTTTTTTTATTACATCCGGCATCTGGAGCTGCTTTGGCGAGATAAGGGTCATGTCTGCATGGTACAGGGATAAGGCATACGCAAGCGAGTGACCGGTCCTCCCGTACTTGAGATCTCCCACGAGCGCGATTTTCAGGTTCAAAAGGTTACTCTCGCGCATGATCGTGTAAAGGTCAAGCAGCGTCTGCGTGGGATGATGCCCTGCCCCGTCTCCTGCATTGATTATCGGGACATTAGAATACTCCGCCGCCATCCTGGCCGCGCCTTCGCGGGGATGTCGCAAAACAATGGCATCTGCATAGTTCCCTACCACCCTTATGGTATCAGAAAGGCTTTCTCCTTTCGCCACCGAGCTTGATTCTATCGATCCGAGGTCGATTACGTCTCCGACAAGCCGTTTCATGGCGGTCTCAAACGACAGTCTCGTCCGGGTGCTGGGTTCGTAAAAAAGGGTTGCGAGAATCTTCCCTGAAAGCAGGTCTGATTTTTTGCCTCTTGCTATGGGTTCAAATTCTTTTGCTTTATTAAGGATAATATCAATCTCATCTCTTGAAAAATCCCTCATTGAGATGATATGATTCAGCATCACATCTAATAAGTCACATTCTAATTTAAATTTATTGATTCCGATAGCCGGGTTCTCGATGGCTCAAACAGATTATCCCCAAGACTTAATATAAGCAAAGACCAATAAAGCCGGGAAGGCTGGCTGAATGGACGAATTCCTGTTTAAACTTCAAAAGATCGGGTCGGGATTTGTAAGTCGCATGAAGTTACTTTTTGTTCTTGATATTGTCGCAATCTTCAGCATTTTTTATGCAATTTTCATTATCTTCCAGGTTGAGTATTTCTTAACCAAATCAACTTTTAACCTTCCAATCCCGGTTCAATTCATACCTCCGGTTCTGGCATTTATCATTGCAATAATCGGTACGTTAATATTGCATAGAAAGGATAATAAAATAAACGTTATTTTAGTAATTGAAAATAAGTATCCTGATCTCAAAGAAAAACTCAGGACTGCATTTGACAACAGGAATGAGACTAATATAATAGTGGATTCGCTAAAGGGTGGCGTCTCCGATGCTATGGAAAAAGTCTCATCATCACATCTTTTTACGAAAAGCAAGATCATATCAAAAATCCTGATAACAATTATTTTCATAGCTGGCGCGGCCATAATTGCATTAAATCCTGACCAGTACGGCATCCCTCCCGGTGATATTGCCAATTTTTCCAAAACCATAACAGGCAACACAGAAAATCTAACCGGTCCGATACAGGTCATAGGCCGCCCTGAGAACCTGAACCATGTGAGCGCCAGCGGAGGAGGGGAAATCTTCGGCAAACCCAAGATAGCTTCCATCCAGGGGAAAAATATTGACCTCACCATTTATTCGGGAATGGGTACAGGTTTTGAGATAAAAGATGTGAGCCAGACCCAGAACCAGTTCATTAGATCAGCAGCATTCCCTGTGGATGTCCTGGGTTCCAATGTTTCTGACGGAGGATACAGTCTCCTTATGAAAAAAACTGAAACTGAAAAGCAGCTAATCGATAAATATGCGGTTGAACGGAGTAAGATATGAAAGAGGTTAAATTATGAGCAATGAGACGTATTCAAGCACGACGAGGATTTTCAAGGAACTTCTTGATGAGATAGGGAAGGTCATCGTGGGTCAGCATG
>CABMIA010000081.1 GCA_902386085.1 uncultured archaeon | reverse complement strand
TACACTACAAAGTAAATAACCTTTTCTTTTTGATTTTGAAGCATTTTTAAGGAGCGGTCGAAAGCTATTTTTAAAAAATTATAATAATATATTAAAATAGTTGCAAGATTAACTTGACGCTATGGGGCTATTCATTTAAAGAAACGCTCAAATATTTAAAAACTAATACGGTATTGAGGCGGGATTGTGAAATTTGAAACTGACAGGGCAATGACGGCAGGGAATGGGATCCTCTTAATAGGCATAGCTTGGCTTATATTCTGGCTCGGCCCGGCATATCCATTATTCGAGAAAGATCCTCGCTGGGGTCACAATTTCGTAATTCCAATCATATTCATAACAGTCGGCCTGGCGTATAACTCTAAAAAAATCTCATGCCAGCTTGCTGCTGTACTTTCCTCATTTATTGTCACTATCCCGACCCTTCTCGCTATCTGGCCGTGGAATATTTCTTTGCTCGTTGCGTCCGGCTTCCTGGTCATTGTTATTATCTTTTACCTGGCAGAGAAACTTCGGGGTATTGAGATATTTAATCCGAATCCGAGGCTGAAGGCATGGCTTTCGATACACCTCCTGAATTTCTCTTACATAGGTATAGGACACATGTCCCTCATCTTCTTCGTGAGCAGATGGTCAAACCCGGACCCGTTTCTCGGCAACCTTCCGGTAGAACACGATATACCAACAAGCATCTTCAACGCCATGCTTTTCATTTTGATCCCGTTTGCTGTTATGGAAAGATACGTTAAGACGCTGGGAAGATTTGCGGTCTCAAAGATATGCTTCCTCTGGTCAATGTTAATGATAATTATCCCTCTCCTCTTCATCAATGCAAAATAATTCAACCGGCGCGCCGCGCCTTTTCCCGATTAACAAACTATTTACGGAAGGATAGAGTTGTAAGATTCTACGCATCGTGATTTTTTATGATAGAACATGATCCTGTAATTACCTGCGGATGCCTCCATCCGGATTACACGGAGGGAATGAAGTATTTTGAGGAATGTAAAGTTTATTCAGTCCAGATAGAGTCCTGCATCGCCTGCTCCCAGGGCTGTCTTTATTGTTATGCCGCATCTTCAGAGGCATCAATGAAAGAGCTTCCGGGAGAAGCTATAATTTCGGTTCTGGATTCGGCTGCCGGGATGGGTGTAAGAGCTATTGACTGGCTGGGCGGCGATCCTCTTTTGCGAAGCGACTGGTATGAGTTAATGGAATATGCCATGGGAAAGGGTCTAAAGAATAATATCTGGACAAGCGGTATCCCTCTGGAAGATATTGAGGTTGCGAGAAAGGCGGTTCGGGTATCAAAAGGAGGGTTCATCTCGGTGCATCTTGACAGTCTCGATGAAGTGATTTACGGAAGGCTGCATTCGGGCGAGCCTGATAAGAAGATCCGGTCTATATTGAAAGGAGTCGATAACGTTCAATCATCAGGAAAGAAACCTGAAAATATGATCAACTGCATAACGTTCACAAAGCCAGTAGCCGGGGAGGATGTTAAGAGAACTATCAGATATTTCTTTGAAGAGAAGGGTATGAGGACTTGCCTGACCCAGATGTGTGCGGCCGGCCTTGCCAGAGAGCACGACGACTGGAGCCCTGGTATCCGCGAAATAAAGGAAGCATGCGGGGAAAGGGATAAAGTGAATTATCCACAATCCTGCGCTTCCATGAGTTCTATGGATGCCAATAAATTCTATTGCGGCGGGACAATATGTGTGACTGTCGATGGTGACGTTACGCCGTGTTCGGTCATCAGGAAGGGATTCGGCAACATCCATGAATCAAGCCTTGAGAATATAGTTGAAAAAAACAGGAATGAACTCCTTTTTACCAGCCTGCGTGATTCTGCGAATACTCCTTCCCGTTGCAAGAGCTGTAAACATAACTCAGTGTGCTGGGGATGCAGGGCTCAGGCCTTTTATGAACATGGGGACATGCTCGCCCCTGACCCCAAGTGCTGGATGATCTCAACTGCTGTTCATAATTCCTCCAAGGAGCCGGTATGAGTGATATGCGTGAAATCCGGAAAGGCAGGAGATTAGACTTCACGATTGCCGATGTCAATGAAATATACGATGGCCCTGGTGGTTTATTATGGGAGATGCTGATGGGAGAAGAGATACATGTTGGAGGCGAAAGGGAAACTGAGTTACTGGCAGAGAAAGCGGGAGTGAATATTAATACAAGCATACTGGATGTTTGCAGTGCACTGGGCGGCCCTGCCAGACACCTGGCAAAAAAATACGGGTGTAAAGTAACAGGTCTTGATGCCACGATTAAGATGGTGGATGAAGCTGAAAGAAGGACAGCAAAAGAAGGACTGGCGCATCTTGTTACATTCAGGCAGGGAAATGCCCTGGACATGCCTTTTAAGGCCGGGTCTTTCAATGTGGTCTTGGGCCAGGATGCGTGGTGCTATGTGACTGATAAGGAGAGGCTGATACAGGAGGCTTTCAGGGTCCTGGGACATGGTGGGGTGATCGCTTTCACAGATTGGATTCAGACTGGGAACATGACGGATAAGGAATGGGAAGATCTCAATAATTTCATGGCATTTCCTTACATGGAGACACTGGATGGTTATGAGCAGCTATTGGTGGACAGCGGGTTTATGATAATTGAGAAAGAGGATTTAAGCGAAGATTTTGCACGGAATTGTCACATATACCTGCGCAAGCTCAGGAACGAGTTTAAAAGTAGGATAATTAAGCAGTATGGAACTGAAATGTTCAGGTCTGTTGACGATGGGCTTGCCATGTGGGTTAAAGCAGCGGATGAAGGAAAGGTGGGACGGGGAAGATTGATCGGTAAAAAAATCTGATATGGTTTAGTATGAATGCGATCGTTATAATGGCAAAGGCTCCTTTCCCAAATAAGGTTAAGACAAGGCTGATGCCGCCACTTGAGCCTGAAGAGGCATCCGGCCTGTACCATAATTTCCTGCTTGATAAAATAGAACAGGTGAGAAGTATCAGCGATGTTCATCCTTTCATAGCCTATACACCAGGGACGGCTGAGGCTTTCTTCAGGAGTATTTTACCTTCCGGGTTTGAACTTATCAGCCAGTCGGGCGCAGGCCTGGGAGAGAGGCTGGCTGACATTTCGAAATATCTCTTCGGCCAGGGCTTCATTAAGGTGGTGCTATTGGACAGCGACACTCCAAACCTGCCGCCGGATATTATAATGGATGCCATCCTGCGCCTGGATGATGTTGATGTCGTGCTTGGCCCGTGTGAGGACGGCGGATACTACCTCATCGGTTCGAGATCATACCTGCCTGCGCTTTTTAAAGGCATCCCCTGGAGCACGTCCAGGGTGACTGAATTGACCATCGGGAAGGCGCAAAGTTCGGGTTTAAATATCTCTTTGCTCGATACATGGTATGATGTGGATACTTTTGAGGACCTTTTGCGCCTGAAAAGAGAACTGGAATCTTCACCACAAAATCAAAAAAACCTCTTTTTTTGTAAGAATACCTTCTGCGCCATATCACGGATGAATATTGAGCGATACGCGTGAATCATTAGTGGGACGAATGGACTGCACATTCCCGATGATTATCCATTTGTCATCGGATACCTCTACTCAGTATTCCCTCGCTTTCGGCTGATACATCGTGATATTAACAGGCTTGTACTCAATCTTCGGCCCCTCAGGCGTGAACGCAACAAGAGTATGCTTGAGCCAGTTCGCATCATCCCTCGCAGGATGATCAAGCCTGTAATGCGACCCCCGGCTCTCCCTGCGCGCCAGTGCCCCCATGCATATCACTTCCGCGATATCCAGCATGCCTTCAAGCTCGATCGCATTCACGAGTTCCTGGTTGAAAACAGCGCCCTTGTACCTGATATATACATTCTTATAACGCGATTGAAGTTCCCTGGTTTTTCTAAGTGCGGAGCTTAAATTCATTTCATTCCGGAATATCCCCACATTTTCATCAAGCGCTTTCTTAAGCTCATCGCGGATCGTGAAAAATGGTTCTCCATCCTTTTTATTTAGCGGCGCTGAAATCCTTCCTGTCTCATCATCCACCGCTTTATCGATGGTATCCTGCGATTCAAAATCCCTAGTTTTTGCATACTCCTTTGCATTTTCCCCTGCGATCTTCCCGAAAACAATGGTTTCAAGAAGCGAATTCCCGCCAAGCCTGTTCGCGCCGTGCACGCTTATGCATGAGCATTCACCGCACGCATAAAATCCCTTTATGGAGGTCCTGCAATCCTTATCCGAGGCAATGCCACCCATGGAATAGTGCTGCCCCGGCTGGATGGGTATCGGCTCCCTGACCGGGTCGATATTGGCAAAATCCATAGCTATCTGCCTTATCCCCGGAAGCCGCTCTTTGATATTCCGCTCGCCGATGTGCATGAGTTCAAGGTTGACGTATCCGCCTTCAAACCCCCTGCCCTCATTTATTTCGGTCTGGATAGCACGCGCCACAATGTCCCTCGGCGCAAGGTCAAGCAGGTTGGGAGAATAGCGTTTCATGAAACGCTCACCGTTCTTGTTCTTTAGGAATCCCCCTTCGCCGCGTGCTCCTTCCGTAATGAGGATATTCGCACCATAAAGCGTTGTCGGGTGAAACTGCACGAATTCCATATCCTCAAGCGCCGCGCCTGCACGGTATGCGACAGCGCATCCGAATCCTGTGTTTATAATCGAGTTTGTGGAGCGCTGGTATATCCTGCCGTAGCCTCCTGTTGCAAAAATCACGGCTTTTGCCTGGAAACCTCCGATATTGCCATCTGCGATGTTGTATCCGACCAAGCCCATGCATTTTCCCCCCGCAACTACAAGGCGCGTGATCAGCCATTCCTCATAGAACTTTATTCCTTTCTTAAGCGCCTGCTCGTACATCGTATGCAATAATGCGTGTCCCGTCCTGTCCTCAGCATATGCCGTTCGCGGATATCCTGCGCCTCCGAACGGGCGCTGGGCGATCATTCCATCCACTCTTGAAAAAAGTGTGCCCCAGTGTTCCATCTCGATGACCCGCTGCGGCGCATCTTTGCAGAGCACCTCGACTGCATCCTGGTCTGCAAGGTAATCGCTCCCTTTGATGGTGTCAAATGCATGGTCCTCCCATCGGTCAGTGCTCCCCAGCGCCACATTTATACCACCCTGCGCTGCCACGGAATGTGAGCGCAGGGGATGAACTCTTGAAATTACAGCCACATCCCCGCCCGCTTCCAGGGCGGCGCGCAGGCCTGCAAGACCGCCCCCCACTATGATGATATCATGCCTGAACATATCTTATGCCCTCGCAACCAAATATTTTCATTATCATAATGCTAGAGTCCAATAAATATATACTCAATGCTTGACTATAAAACGGCACATGAAGTACATCATAGTCACTGGCGGTGTGATGAGCGGACTTGGGAAAGGCATAACGGCAGCTTCGATCGGGCGGATTTTGAAAAACAAAGGTTTCAATGTGACTGCCATAAAAATAGACCCGTACATCAATATCGACGCAGGGACGATGAGCCCCTACCAGCACGGGGAGGTTTTTGTGCT
>CABMIA010000080.1 GCA_902386085.1 uncultured archaeon | reverse complement strand
GTGTGTTAATTGGATACGAGGAGCCAAAAAAAGTAATTTTTTATTGGATGGATAGGATAGGATTATTCAGGCTCCTCAAAGTAAACAGTGTCTTTGCCACTTAAATGATTTTTCCAATATTACATCCAAATTCATCGAAAATTTAATGAAAAATCTAAAGTATATTGAAATCGTGTTGGAGCGTGTGGGCAGGAAGAATCTTATTAATACCACCACACAAACAAGCCTGCCCAACCCGCTGGAGGCGAATTATGGAGAAATCAAATGATTGTTACCGCATTCTAAGGATAGTCGGTACAGCTTTAGCGATTACTCCGATCATTGCGGCACTGCCGGCTTTTTTGATGGCCATGCTCAGTGGCGGAATTTATCCCGGAGAGGGGAAACCAATTCTGAGTCAGGGATATGGAGTTGCTTCAGGTCTTATGATAACCGCCGGGTTCATCCTCATCCTTTGCGGATCTGTGGGAAAATTTAAAGAAGGATACCGTGAATCGATTGGAGAGGGGCATGAGCGTGACAAATAAAACATCTGATGACGAATCTGGAAATGTAATCGCAAAAATAAAGGTTTCGCACTTGTATTTGCACGGGCCCGGAGGGATTCGAACCCTCGGCATCCGGGTTAGAAGCCCGGCGCTATATCCAGGCTAAGCCACGAGCCCAGCGCGAAACCCCAAGATGTCTTGATTATTTAAAAAGCTTTGGCATTGCTTTCAAAAATCTGTATGGCACATTAAACGCCATAATCCTTTTTCAGCTTTTCAATTTCATGCAGTAGTATATAATCAAGTGAAGTTCCCCTTGCCTCTTTTATTTTCATCACATCAACAAGCCCTTCATACTTTCCCCCGGCAAGCCCGTTCGCAATAAGGGCAGCGCCCTGCGCAGCTTCCTTGACTTTTTTGACGTTGAAGCCTTCAAGTCTTCTCACCGGTGCTAGATCCAGGCGCTTTTTTAACTCATCAAAAAGTCCTTCGACCCTAGAAATCCTGCCTGATACAAGGATTTCCTTAGGGTTCACAGATGCGGTAAGCTGCAGGACATCTTTGACCGCACCTTCCAGATATGCATCCAAAACCTCTTCGTTTTCCATTAGTTTCTCAGGCGTTCTCACAATTGTTCCCGCCCCGCCCCTGAAAATAAGTTCTTTATCAAAGCCCCCTAAAAGATACGCCAGCTCTGCGTCCATGCACCCCATGGAAAGAAAACCCGTATTGCCCCTGCTCCCTCCGATGCCGTCCACGATTTTCCCGTCCTTTACCGCGATAGCCGCTGTATATCCGAATCCCATTTCCAGGATTATAAAGGATGTATCCCGATAACCCTTATTTCCCCTTCTCGCCTGATCCCTTATCCCGAGTGCTGCGCAGCAGAGTTTATCAGCCGTGCCCATGTCGATCTTATTCAGTTTCCGATAATACGGGACAGTCGGAAGATGAATAACACCCGGAATAAATACTACGGGAAGCCCAAGCTTTTTCATCCTGTTTATCGAGTTTCGCATGCCCAGGATACTTTTCTTATCACCCGGTTTTATAAGCGACATGAGAAACAATTCGCTATCTCCGATGTCTTTGATATGGGTGAGGGGAATCCCAAAACCTGACGGCCCCACGACAAGGTCGGCGCCGGTTTTTGTTATGATATCTGCAATAACCCCGGAATCCCTGACTATGTCTTCTGTCGGTATAGACAAATCAAGGATTATTTCATCTTCATCCAGGCCGCAAAAATCGAAACTTTTTGTCCCGGGGTCGATTCCGATTACTCTGACCATACCCCCAAATAATCGTTCAGACTCATTAATGTTTATGAATTATTTCCGGAATTATCTATCTCTTATGTTTTAGATGGTTTCCTTTCAACAACTTTTACCCAGTTCCCCGGACTCACTTCGGCCAGAACAGACGCACCCGGGGCAAGCTCGTCAAAGTAAACCGTTTCATCGCCCAGCGGGTGAATGTCGCCGCCACATACGGGGCATATTTCAGAGTATGTTTTTCTTTTTTTGAGCATTACAATAACCTCCCTTTTAGTGAAGTTCTATTCTGATACTGCTTAAAATTATTGGTTCCTTGAAAAAGAAAGACGTCCGGACCGGGATTTGAACCCGGGTCGGGGGCTCGACAGGCCCTCATGATAGGCCGCTACACTATCCGGACTTTACGGGATGGGCTTTAATGGTTTTTTGGCATTTAAGCCTTTTGTTAATGATTGGCTTTTTTGGGGGAAAACAAAATTATAAATCCTCCCCCTCCAAGAATGCACCGATGGATGAAATCGCACGCTCAGTAAACAGGTTCTATGAAAGATACCCTTATCCCTGCCTTCCGATACGCACCGAGCGTGACCTTGTGAAAAAACTTCATGCCAACGTCATGTCAAGAATCCTCGCCACGGCAGGGCTTGAGCAGGGCTCCCTTTCGGGAAAGGAAATCCTAGACGCAGGCTGCGGCACAGGCGAGAAAGCATGTTATTTTTCTTATCATGGCGCCCGCGTTACTGCGGTAGATCTCTGTAAAGCCTCGCTGCAAAAGGCCCGGGAACTTGCGGATAAATTCAACCTGAAGGTGGATTTCTACAATAGCGATATAGCAGAATTCCGGACAGAAAAAAAGTTTGATCATGTTTTCTGTATTGGGGCACTGCATCACACAGAAGATCCTTATACTAATTTCATACCGCTTGTAAACCTCTGCAAGCCGGGGGGAACTATAACTGTGGGGCTTTATAACAGGTACGGGCGGCTCGGGCACAGGGTAGTGAGGACGTGGATAGGGCTGCGGGCGGGTGAGGATCCGGGACGAAGGATGGATTATGTCGAGAAGGCGATATACGGACGGAAGCTGCGAAGCCTTCATGAGGTGGCGTACGTGGCAGACAAGTATGTCCATCCGCATGAGAGCTACCACACTGTTGGAGAGGTGCTTGAGTGGTTTGACAGGAATAATATTTCATTCATAGGGGTGCATCCACATGCCGGGACCGGAGCAGTTTCTGCTTTTCTTGGACAATTGAAGTGGATGACCAAAGGGAACGGGTTCTTTGTCATTTCTGGAAGAAAGAATGTGCATATCCGGGATTAAACGAAGCTCCAACAGTTAATAATTCAATCCAGGCGAGGAGCATTCCGGATTTTCATTTTAAAAGCATGGAAAACCATAGAAACTATAAAAACCATCGGAAACATCGAAAACTGTCGCCAGCTTTATACTGGATAAACCAGATGAAAAGTTTAAGGGATGATAAAAATGAAAAAAGAAGAATTGTTTATCGAACTGCTTGGGAACAAATATTGCAGGGGGATACTCTCTCTGACCTCCACTATGGAATGCTCTGCCTTCCAGTTATGCCATGAACTTGGCATACCGCTTGCGACAGTGTACAGGAAGCTCAAGCTCCTGGAAGACACCGGGCTGGTGAAACATGTTAAGACAATCATACATCTTTCAGGAAACGAAGAAAAATATTACCGCTGTGCGATCCATGAAGTTAAAGTGAGTTTTCGTAAAGGTATGCTATCGGTCAACCTTAGTATGGAAGAATGCAACGACCAGATAGTAAGATTATGGAAAAGAATGTCCCAACCTGATGCCAGGGTATGCAGCCCGGGTCTCAAGTAAAGCGATACTTAAGCTGAAAGTGTTTTGCCGGATTTTGGTCAGATCAAAGAGTTGCATTAATTTCTAGCTCTTGATCGCCAGCCGGACTCTTTCTCAATATATTAATTTTTATAATATTTCCTTCTTTTTTATCAAACATGGAAATCCTGATATCATCTATCGCTTCGATCTTCCAGTTATCAATGGATAGAAGGATATCACCTTCTTTAAGTCCTGCCCTGTCCCCGGCGCCTCCATCTTCGACATTTTCTATTTTAACCCTGCCGCCTGTTTCATTAAGCGTAATCCCGAGCCTGGGAACAGGAAGCAGAGATACCGGCTTCGGGAAAAGCACAAAGCTCCCGGCATCTTCTTCAATGCTGTCAGGATTCTGTATCAATGTTGCATAATCCCTGGCATTGAGCCTGTAAGCCCGTTTCGGGATACCTGAGCCGTACATGATATGTCCTGAACCTGCAAGCACCACAATGTGGTAATCAGGGTTGTGTTTCAGGAAATCATCAACAGAGTGAGCCATGGTTTCATCCCAGAGTATCTGGGATTGGTAAAAATAGTTAAAGTTATTAGAACCGGGATTGCCATGCTGGCCGAAAATATCTTCAAGGCTTTTCCTGTAATTCTCATCCGACATATCCATATCTTCGGGGATTTCCTTTTTTTGCTCAGGAGTCAGGATATCAAGGCCGCCCTTCGTGACATTATCAATGATCTCTGACCGTAAATTTAGCGCCACTAAAGGAATGTTCTTTGCTTTTGCAAATTCAATAATTTCCCTGTAAAGATTATAATCATAACCCCATCTTCTGAAATACTGGGATTTTTTCAGCAATTCCCTTTCGGTTATGTTCCCTGCGATATAATCATCAAGGGCCTTCTGGAACGGCTTCTGGAACATCTCCATGCCTATTGCGAATTTCCCGCCCTTCTCATATAGACCCATAATGACCGCAAGCTGCACCTTGTGGTCTTCGTAACTGGTGTGTGTTTCCCCGATATAGATGATAGTCTTATTGGAAATATTGCGAACGATCTCATCGAGATTAATTGTTGTCCTTGGCTGGATCCCAAGCACTGGTTCGTATAAACCTACCCTTATCCCGTGTTCGGTTTCATCTGTTCTTTTCTCAACATTTGTCCCTTTTTCAAATCTCAGGTAGGAATACTGCCCGTAGTGGAAGATCTTTCCTGTTGCAAGGTCAACCTCCTTCTTTGAGTCGCCTTCGGCAATAGCTACAACCTTTGATGCATTCAGGGGATTTTTCCTTACCGTGAGGCTAAATCCCGGCCCCGGGCTTCTCCATGTGCCGAAGAGTCTTTTTATGACAGGACTATCATTACCCGGCACGAGAACTGATGATGCCGTCAAATTCTCATCGCTTATTTCCTTTTCCTGTTTTGGAATAAAACCTTCACTTTGGAAAACATTGATCAGGCCCTCGTATTTTTCCCTGTCTTTTTCCGGGATAACCACAAGCTTCTGTTCGTCTCCCAGGAGTCCTGCGATCACGGGCGGGTATTCTTTTTCCGGAAGCTGGCGCATCAGGTCGTAGCCGCCATCAAAAATCAGTTCATGTGGGGTTCCGTTCGTGGAAATCTCGAATGTCTCATTTTCGTTCTTCATTTTCAGTATCTTTGTTATCTCGCCTTTATCTGTATTTATTTGGAGTAATAGATTAAATTCATAATTACCGCCATTCTGGATGACCTTGAAAGATGTTGTCGGGATGCCATTTAAGACAGTCACTCGCGGGTCTTGTATTTCGAGTGAGATTTCCCCTTTGCGGTAAAGCCACTGGTCAAAAAACCATGTCAGGTTCCTGCCTGAGGCATTTTCAAAAGCCATCCTGACATCGTCCCATGTCGCCTCCCGGAACGCCCGCTCTTTGATGAGCCAGTTCAATCCCCTGTTGAAAGCATCATCTCCTATCTCATTGTCCAGCATATGGAACAACATCATCCCTTTCCCGTAGCCGATAGCCGCAGATGCGAAATCCGTCCTTTCAAAGAAATCCGCGAGTTGTGTCTCTTTATCAGGCTTCACATAGCTCTGGTAGTCCACGAGAAGCTTCTTCCTGTACTGCTCACCCTCGCCTTTTTGCTTTTGATAAAGATAATCGGACTGGTAAGTGGTAAGTCCTTCTATCCAGTTTCCCTTTTCAAGGTCATCGTAAACATAGTTCCCGAACCACTGGTGCAGGATCTCATGGCCCAGTGACGTTTCGACAATGAAAGGAAGACGCATCACATCCCCGCCAAGGAGTGTGAATGTGGGCATTGAATACCCTGTAGGGAGAACATTTTCCACGACAGAAAACCGCCTGTACGGGTAAGGGCCGATAAGTTTTTCATACATCGCCAGGTATTTTTTCGTGTAATTTGCGTAGGTTTCTGCGCGGGATATATCTCCAAAATATCCGATAATGTCATGTGTGATGTCTTCAGGGAAAAAATATACGTAAATGTCTATACCGCGGAAGGTTTCTTTCAGTACCGAGTATTTGCCTGCGGCAAGGTTTATTCCGTCTCGCGGATGCGGAAAGTTGAAAGAATACTCAATACCCTGTGCTTTATGGATCTGAGTGATCTCATCTGCCTCTGAGACCGCATTGAAACCATCAGGAAGCAGCGCCTTCAGATTGTAATACGCCATGTTCCCTGTACGTGGATACCATGCACCTGTCAGCGATATCCCTGCATCACTGATAATATCGTTCGTGACCACACCTGCATTTTCAGGATTTTCGTTCCCATTTACTCCGAACTTGCCCTTAAAAAATATTTCAAGCGTGCCTCTGCCCTTTACCGTGAATACTCCGTCTCTGATCCGTGGCTCCAGAGGCAGCCCGTTCAGTTTTACGGATATGATCTCAAGGTTGCCCGTAGAAATATTCATCTCCCCGTTTTCCGGAAGGGTGATCGTTGAGTTGCCTTCGAGAAGATTGTTTGGAATATCGAATGAGACCGAGAGATTGTACAGCGGAAGATTTTCGCCTGCTGCGGCGGTGGATGTGAGAAATCCGGTTACGAGAAGTGCGATCAATATCAAGATTTTCATATTAACCCCCGTTATCATTATTCTGGTGTTGCTGCTAACATTATGAATTTGTCTTAACATTAAATAATGATTACGCTTTGGAGCCTGAAGGAAATTTAAGCGTAAAGAGGGGTTCCAATGATTGGGATATTCTGGTAATTTACCCTGGTCTGAATGTACGGGATTGAAACCGGAAGCCAAGTCAATGAGACCTGAATGCCCTATATCGGCAGCGCAGCACTCGAAGAATAAGTTCAGGCAGAGCGTTTCAATTCGTGTAGTTTCTCTGGGATACAATATTTTTTAAATATGGGGTTATGATGAATTGCAGTTACGTTTACCCATTTTTAACAAAAAAGAAATAAACGATGCAATTTTTCTAGATTACCATCACTTTAATTTTAATTACCGAAAAACTTATTAGTTATGCGACAAATATGTTGCATAACACAAATGTCGCATAACACTTAAAATGAATATGAATTAATGGAGGAATAAATGCATGATAAAAGAGATAGTTGGTCCTATTCCAAGGGATGAAAATTTCTATGACCGTGTGAATCTGATTAAAAATATGTGGGATGATGCGGAAGAACATAATATCTTCTTGATCGGCCCTCGCAGATTTGGGAAATCAGGAATATTATGCAAAATGTATGATGAACCTAAATATGGTTTCAAAGTAATATTCATAGATTGCGAAAAATTAGAAGATCCTTATGAGTTTTTTACTACATTGTTGGTAGAAATACTGAAAAATAGAAATTTAAGGGTGAGAATAAAAGATTGTGTACATTCTATTCCTCTAATACCTGAAAAAATTATCAACAAAATTAAGGATAATATTTCTGAAATTGATATATCCGAAATTAAAATTGGACTTCGAGAATCAATAGAAAAGCACTGGAAAGAAGAATCTGTAAAGTGTATCAAAGAATTAGATAAAATCGCAAAAGAATGCGATGAAAAAATGCTGTTTCTACTCGATGAGTTCCCATCCTTATTAAAACATATGATTGATAGTGGGGAATATCAAGAGACAAAATTATTTCTGGAATGGTTTAGAGCGTTACGTTTAGAGATAAATATCACAAATACAAGATTTATTATTGCGGGGTCGAGAAATATATATACTGTTTATAGAAATATTCCTGATTTATTATTGGAGAAAGGAGCAATAGTAAAAAGGGAACTAACATACTTTTCCCTTCACCAAGTATTTATTGATTTTAGAAAGATTCTCATTGAACCATTTGATGAGGAAACTGCAAAAGAATTTATCAAAGAATTATTCAAATCACATCAAATAACTGTAAAAGATGAGATCATAGACAAAATACTAAATCTAATTGGTTCACCAGTTCCTTATTTCATGCAACTTTTAATTTCTGAAGCAAAAAGATATCAACATGGAAATTTAACGCCTCAAATAATTGAAAATATATATAACGAACGTATACTCGGTCCTACATGTCGATTCTATTTTGAGTACTATGAAGATAGACTTAAGGAATATGGTACGATTAATGAAAATGGTGGCAAGGTAATAATTACTGAGTTATCAAAAGCAGGTAATCTCACAAGAAATGAACTCTATAATATTTTTGCGTTAGCTACAAAATCAGATGAAAGTTCGAAGTTCGATGAGTTGATGAATGACCTGGAAATGGATTTTTATATCAAATTTGATGCTGACAATAAATATTATTCCTTTTCATCGAAAATTTTATCTGATTGGTGGCTGCGCTGGCACCCTTCCTCAATAATCAGGTGATGAAAATGGAAATGCTGTATAACCCGTCTCAAATGGATAAAAAAGAATTGTATGATACCTTCGTAGCAAGAGATAAACTCCTTCTTGAACTGCTTGATACAGTAAAGGATAACACCGGGAAAAAAAGTATCCAGCATATTATACTTTTGGGTGCAAGAGGCATAGGCAAAACCCATACGCTGCGAATAATTGAAAATAAAGTCTCAGATTTACATCACTTAAATAGTAAATGGGCAACTGTTAATGTTCCTGAAGAGCAATATGGCGTTTTTGGTCTTATTGATTTTTTTGAATATATACTAAAAATTATTTTTCATTCTTCTCAATTGGAAAAAGTCGATAAGAATACATATATTAAAGAATTGCAGGAGATAGGACAAAATAAGAATAAAGAGTCTCTTGACAAGATCGTTTCTATTTTCAAGGATATTTCCCAAAAAGAAAATAAGCAATTTCTGTTATTAATTGACAACATCGATAAGATCTTGGCAGAGAAAATCACAGAAGAAACGGAGCTGGAATATTTAAGATCAATTTTAATGACTGAGAACTTCTTGATGATTATTGGTACTTCAACTTCTATTTTTGAAGAAATTGCCTTATACGATAAAGCTTTTTTCAGATTTTTCAAGATAATTCACCTTCAAAATCTCAATGATAAAGAAGTTGAGACACTGCTTCTTAAAAGAGCAGAATTCGATGGAATTGCTAATAAAATAAAACTCGATGAGAACAAGAATAAAATCAAGGCTATCACAGACCTGACAGGGGGGTATCCGAGACTCATTTTAATGCTATATGAGATATTGGAGGATAAGCCATTATTAGATGTCCTAAAGACATTTAATAAGCTCCTGGATAACCTTACCCCTTATTACAAGCATAGAATGGATGACCTGGCCCCCCAACAGCAAAAAATAATAGATACTATAATGTTATCTGACGGGGTGGCTTCACCCACAGATGTTGCTAAAATTACAGGCTGGAAGCCCACGGTGGTAACATCACTGTTCAAACGATTAAAAGATTTGAGCATTTTGCGAATCAAAGAATCCAGGGAAACAAAAAAGAAAAAGAGTTTTTATGAGATCTCTGACAGGCTGTTTGTCATATGGTATCAGATGAGATATTTGGGTGTCTTGAGGCGACGAATTGAATATATAGTTACTTTCCTTAAAATATGGTATGACCTTGAAGAATTGAAAGACAAAATCTCATCATATGCTTTACAATATCAGCAGCATTATTCTAGAGGGAATTTTTCCGAATCTTACAATTTTGCAAGAAGTATTTCGATAATTTCCTGTGCAATAACAGTAACCAGTGAAAAAGAAAAAATAATTTCTGAACAAGTGAAGCGATATATAACCGCTGGCAAATTTGATGATGCTCTGAATGATCTAAAAGACCTATTAAAAATACATGAAGAGACTGACAACTGGGAAGGAATGGCCAGCGATTTTGGCAATATGTGCATTGTATTCCAGAAGCAGGGCGACCTTCAAAAATCCCTGGAATATTATGGAAAAGCGCTGAAAATATATGAAGATTTTCAAAACAGGGCAGGAATAGCAAATCAATATGGCAATATATGGTTTGTATTCCAGATACAGGGTGATTTCCAAAAATCCTTGGAATATTATGAAAAAGCATTGAAAATACATGAAAAGATTGGCAATAGGGAAGGAATAGCCAATCATTATGGCAATATGGGCAGTTAGGTAGCGAACAAGTCGGACGTCCAGTCAGAAGCGTAATTTGTTGAAAGAGGTCTGAAAATACAAAAATAGATTGGCGGGGGGGCGGGTATGGG
>CABMIA010000079.1 GCA_902386085.1 uncultured archaeon | reverse complement strand
TATACACTACAAAGTAAATAACCTTTTCTTTTTGATTTTGAAGCATTTTTAAGGAGCGGTCGAAAGCTATTTTTAAAAAATTATAATAATATATTAAAATAGTTGCAAGATTAACTTGACGCTATGGATATTTTCACTTTGTCGAATGAATATCATTAAATATCTTAAAATAGATATTGAGATAATATCAGGCTGAATAAAAGGGGGTTATAACTATGCCAAAAGAATCTCAAAAAACGACATTTGAACAGAACATGGAAGCAATGAGTAAGATGTCTCCAAAAGAGGTGGAGGCGAAAATAAAAGAACTCACAAAGGCGTGTATCTGCGGCAAATGCCCGACGTATGCAGGAACCGGGGAAAAGAGACTGCTATTCTGTGCGTCCGGTAAAAGTACTATCATCAAAAAGGAGAAAGGTTGCATCTGTCCCGGCTGCCCGGTACAAAAAAACCTGGCCCTGCGATGGGACTATTACTGCCTCAAAGGTTCCGGCAAAGAGCAGGCCGGAATGTAAAATACCCAATAAATGAAAGAGTATTATGCAATCGTAATAGGAACCGGTTCTGCAATGAATTTTGTTGAGGAATTGCAGCACAGGAATCCCGGAAAGAAGATTGCTATAATCGATAAAGATGAACCCGGGGGGATATGTCTCACAAGGGGGTGCATACCTTCCAAACTGCTCATTTATCCTGCAGATCTCGTGAGAGAAATCGGAACTGCCGGGAAGTTTGGTATTGACGTGGAACTAAAATCGATCGATTTCACGAGAATAATGGAAAGGATGAGGGGCATAATCTCAAATTATATCAGCTCGATACGTGAAGGGCTTACAAGCGTTCCTACCATAGACTATTATCATGAGGCTGCTGAGTTTATCGCTCCCTATACCATGAAAGCTGGCAACGAGACCATAACCTCGAAAATGATATTCCTGTGCACGGGTTCAAAGCCTGCGATACCGAATGTGATGGGACTGGAAAGCGTGAAATATCTTACAAGCGATACCGTATTGGGACTGATCTCGCTTCCAGAGAGTATAACTATCATGGGAGGCGGGTTCATTGCGGCAGAGTATGCTCATTTCTTTTCGGCGATGGGTTCGAGGGTAACTGTCATCGGACGGAATCCCAGGTTCCTGCCCAACGAGGAACCCGAGGTTTCAGGGCTGGCAGCGCGAGAGATGTCAAAGCATATGGACATAATCACGAACCATGAGGTTATCGAAATACAAAACAAGGACGGGGGAAAGAAAAAGATCATTGCGCAGGACAGGAGTAATGGCAGGAAAGTCGAGGTAGTTTCTGATGAGCTTCTTGTTGCAACTGGAAGGGTTCCAAACACCGACATACTGCACCCGGAAAAGAGCGGGATAAGAACTGATGAAAAAGGATGGATCGTTGTAAATGAATATCTTGAAACCTCACAGCCGAATATCTGGGCATTTGGGGACGCGGATGGGAAATATCTTTTCAAACATGTTGCGAACTATGAATCTATCGTTGTTTATGAAAATGCGGTACTGAAGAAAAATGTCAAAGTCGATTACCATGCAGTCCCGTATGCGATATTTTCCCATCCTGAGATAGCTGCCGTAGGATTGAAGGAAAAGGAAGCCATTGAAAAGTATGGGGAGAAAAATGTGCTCATCGGCTTTGAGCGATATGAGGATACAGCCAGGGGCGAGGCAATGGAAGTGAAAGATTTTTTTGTAAAGGTAATTGTGGAAGCCGGTACAAATAAAATTCTTGGCGCGCATATCATCGGCCCGCATGCCTCGGTACTTATCCAGGAAATCGTGAATCTCATGTACACTATAGAGCAAAGCGCCACCACTGTCAGGCAGGGGATGCATATTCACCCGGCATTGAGCGAGGTCGTGGGAAGGGCATTTGATTCGCTCATGTCGCCTGTCTATTATCATCATTCACTGAAGCATTTCGGACTTGAACAATAATTCAGGTAATGTCAAAATTTGCAGATATACCTCAATGGAAATATAAAATGGTTGGATTCTTGAAGCTATCACACTGCAACATTCGCAAGCAGCAAACTGTTACCAATAATTTTATACATTATGAAACTTAATGTATCCCTGGAGCATTATCACTAAATGGGAGGTTAAAATGGCAGTTCCTAAAACACTCTATGTATCAGAACAAACCCCGCACGGCCCACAAACTCTTGATATTTTTTCCCGGTTGCTGGATGACCAGATAATAATTCTTACAGGCGAGATCAATGACGATACGGCAGAGAATATCATCGCGCAGCTTCTTTATCTTGAAGCAAAAGAGTTCGAGGGCGACATCCATTTTTATATAAACAGCCCGGGAGGAGTAATCAGCGCAGGTCTTGCCATTTACGATACCATGCAGTGTATAAAATGCAGCATATCCACAATCTGCATGGGGCAGGCCGCTTCAATGGCTGCGGTTTTACTGGCGTCCGGGGCTAAAGGGAAAAGGCTGGCATTCCCGAATGCACGGATGATGATACACCAGCCTCTCGGCGGGGCGCAGGGTCAGGCGTCGGATATCGATATCCAGGCCAAGGAGATAAACAGGCTCAAGAAACACCTGGATGAGATACTGGTATATCATACTGGGCATCCCATGGAAGTGATCGAAAGAGACACTGACCGGGACTTTTTCCTGTCAGCGGAGGAGGCGGTGGAGTACGGGCTGATCGACAGGATTGTGAGGGCGGGGGAAGGGATTGTGAATGAATAAAGGGATGCATAATTGTTGCAGCACGTCACCCGAAAGCGTTATTCAATCAGTACCACTTC
>CABMIA010000078.1 GCA_902386085.1 uncultured archaeon | reverse complement strand
CCAGTATTTTCATGGCCCCCGATCGGCATAATGTGAACCCCGCCGCACATGCCGTGCAGTTCATTTATTAAATCTGCTGCTATTTCCATCCCTTCGGCGTCCGGGTTTTTTGCCGTCCTCATCCTGTTTATAACGTCGTCGGGTACTTTGATCCCTGCGATGTTTTTATTCAGGAACTGCGCACTTTTTTCTGACCTGAGAGGGATTATGCCTGCCATTATTTTTACTCTTTTCAGCCGGGCATCACTGACTTTATACAAAAAGTCTGCAAATTTTCCGGCATCAAAAACTGCCTGCGTCTGGATAAAAGCTGCTCCCATCTTGATTTTTTTCTTAAGTTTTATGAGTGCGGCTTCATTCAGTTCCGTATTCGTCACCGCACCGGTACAGAGATCCGTCCTGCCCTCAAGCCGGTTTCCTGAAAAATCAAATCCATTGTTTAATTTTTGGATCAATCCAAGAAGCTGTACTGAATCAAGATCATAAACAGGTTTTGCCCCGGCATGGTCGCCTTTTACAGGATGGTCTCCCGACATTACAAGGATGTTCTTTATTCCAAGAGCCGATGCTCCCAGGAGATCTCCCTGGAGTGCAAGCCTGTTCCTGTCCCTGCATGCAAGATGCATTATCGTCTCGTACCCCTGGAGCTTAAGAAGGGTGCAGGCTGCCAGGGGGCTCATTTTCATAACTGCACGCTGGTTATCGGTTACATTGATCGCATCGACAATACCATTCAATGAGCTTGCATCTCCCGTCATACCGGTTATGCCGGTACCTTTTGGCGGGCTTATTTCTGCTGTGACAATGAATTCCTTCGAAAGAAGTTTTTCCCGGAAACTCAAGTCCTCTGCCTCCTGAGTTTTCTGGAATGATCCTTCGGTTCCTTCACGATTTCAAGATACGCGCCTTTATTCAGCATTTTCAGCCGCTCGTAAATCGCATCCCAGGCACATATTCGTTCATCCACTTCGCATTTTCCTTCAACTGCGCCCCCGCATGGCCCGTTCAGCATACTTTTGGCGCACCGAATAACGGGGCAAATACCTCCGTATTCCCACACACTGCATTCCCCGCACATTCCGCACTGTTCCGTAATTACCTCATCGCGGCAGACGCCCCCGAGCGATTCGGTATTAAGGGCTGGATAAACCGCCAACTCTGCAAATCGCGAGATTACGGATACCCCGCCACCGCAGGACATAACGAGCAGGGCTTCCGCCTTTTTGATTCCCGGATTCTGGGCCAGCAACTCTTCCCATGAGCTTATGGTGCATGCTGAACTCAGGACTGTCCAGCCTGTAATATTTTTCCCGGAAGACTTAAGTTTTGTTTTCATCCCAAGCACTTCCGGTTCGCCGCCAACCCTGAGTTTTTTCGCGCATTTCCCGCATCCGATTATGAAAATATCCTTCTCCTTTAAATTTTCAAGGATTTCATCAAATTCTTTCGGTCTTGAAATTATCATCTGGAATACCTGGAAAAAGTTTCGTTCTTTTTATCGAATAAATCTGTGAGCATATCTGCAATTGCGGGCAGGACCCTCACCTGATGCCTTATTTTCTTTATGAGCCGCTCAACCTGCAGCTCTGTCCCGATTACGATCATATCTACTTTTTCGACCTCGTGCGATACTGCTTCCCTGGGAAGGGCGGCATCCCCTCCCCTTGCAAGCATCTCCTGTTTTATTATCAGTGCCTCTGTCGTGGGAATGTTCTTCAGCAGGATGTTGTAGAGAACAGTCTTGTTTTTCATGACCTGGCTTCCATTTCGCGTAGCTCCGATGGAGAGGAGGGCCCGGGCGCCGTCTTCATGATTTCCTATATCGAGCACCTCGGCTTCGTAATCACCTGATTTAACAGCTGGTATCATCGGCCTTGCACTCCGGGCGACCCTGACAGCATCCACTGTCTGTGCTACGTCGTGGGTGCGGATGATATGTGCCCCGTTCCTTACAGCGATGGCTGTCGCAGCAAGGCTTCCATAAAGCCTCTCGCTTGCGGGTTTCCGGAGCGTTTCTCCTATGAATGATTTCCGGGATATCGCAGCCAGGACCGGTTTTCCAAAAATACGGAGTCGCTGGAGGTTGTCTATGGTCTCATAATCGTAAACCGGGAGCTTTTCCTGCGTCCATTTCCCGATGGCAGGGTCTATGATGATTTTCCCTGGATCTATCCCTTTTTCCTCTGCGCTCGAAATTATCCTTTCAAGTGAAGCGATAATCGCATCCATCCCCACCGGGTCGCCCGGAACCTTATTGCTCGCCATCAGTATCACGGGACAGTCATGCTCTTTTGCCACTTCCACCATTCCGGGATCTGCTGTAAAACCGCTGACATCGTTGATTATTTTTGCACCTGCTTCAAGCGCTTCCTTTGCAATATCCGAGAACATCGTGTCAACCGAAAGAGGAACTGGAATATCCCGAAGTCTCTTTACAGCGGGAATGAGGCGTGAGCGTTCGTCTTCTTTTGAGATCGCAGGTGCAAGAGGCCATGTTGAGCGTGCGCCTATATCGATTAAATCCGCGCCTTCATCGATCATCTTCCGGGCGGCATCAAGAACAGTACCCCCCTGAACCACAGAACCCTTATAAAAAGACTCTTTGCTGAGATTTATTACACCCATTACTCTTACAGGTTGACCGTCTCCGACTTTCAATCCTGCAATGGTTTTTTCTATCACGTTTTACCTTAATACATTTTACAGTTATAAAAAGTAACCTGTTTTTAGTTCTTTTTTAATTTAGTGATATCTATAAATGTGTTCAAAATAGGTTTAAATTTCCAGGAGTCGATTGGATAAATGCCGGAATTCATTATGGTAAAAATAACCATTTATTCAAAAAGCGACTGTCATTTATGCGCCATTGCAAAGGAAACTCTTCTAAAAATACGCCGGGAATTTCAGTTTGAACTTGCAGAAATAGATATCGGGAAAAATAGCGCGGCTTTTGATAAATACAAATATCTGATTCCTGTAATTGAATTAGATGGGGAGATTGTCTTCACATACAGGATAAATGAGGATGAATTTAAAAAAATCCTGAAGCTCAGGTCTCAACCTCAATATAAACAGGTATGATGCTTATTAAGCCCCCAAGACCGAAAAGAGCAAGGGCAATATAATAATTGCCCTTTGATATATTGTCTATGCTTATCGCAAGCAGTACCAGTCCGATGATTTTGGAAACCGCATCTATCCGTTCATATTTTGATTTCGATACTTTCATTCGCCGTGAACTATCCCGTAATACGTGAAAAACAATATTCCCAGGAGGGCTATGACTCCAAGTGCTACTGCGATTTTTCTATTCCTGATATCTGCTGAAGGATTCCTGTCAATGAACGGCACGAGTATCAGAAGGCCATACCAGAGTACCATCGGAACGGTTACGCCAATAATCTTTGCAGGTATAGGCCCTAAATCAAAAGTCCAGAATTTCAGGAAGCCGAAGACATATAAGAAATACCACTCAGGGTATATCGGAGTCGGCGTAGTAAATGGATCTGCTGGTGAAAGAAGACCTGCGGGGTAGTAGGAGGCAAGTAACAGGAGGCTTCCTCCTATAAGGCACATCACAACTACTTCCCTGAGAAGAAAATGCGGGAAAAACGGAAGTCCGCGAACACGTACCGGTTCAGAATGCTGTTCCTCGGCTTTTGGCTGTTCAATTTCAATTATTGCCATTCTAAAGCCTCCCTGAAATACCCTGTATACGGACCATTATGAAATGCAGTCCAAGAAGGGTCGCAATAGCTATGGGAAGGATCAGCACGTGGATAGCAAAGAACCGCGTGAGTGTATCTGCGCCGATGTCGTTTCCTCCCATCAGGAGCAGCGAAATATATCCTCCTATAACAGGAAGAGAACCTGCGATGCCAGTTCCTATCTTCGTTGCCCAGAATGAAAGCTGATCCCAGGGGAGGAGATATCCTGAGAAACCGAAAGTCGTTACTGTCAGGAGCAGGAAAATGCCAACAACCCAGTTCAGTTCCCTTGGTTTCTTATAAGCGCCCATAAAGTAGATCCTGATCATATGAAGCATCACTGCAGCTATCATGGTATTTGCAGCCCAGTGGTGTGTGCTTCTTACAAGGCTTCCCATCGGGACTGCTGTCATTATGTTCTGGACGCTCTTGTAAGCCTCATCCGGAGTGGGCTTGTAATACATCGCGAGGAATATTCCTGTAATAACAAGGATCAGGAAACACAGGAATGCTGTTCCTCCCAGGCAATATAAGGGATTGGAAACCGCATATTCGGGTGCAGGATGCTTTACTATTGACGGGAGCAACTCCCTCAGTTTAAACCTGTCATCGAGCCATTTGTAGATTTTATCGTATATAGTCATACTCACCTCAAGCTGCTCCGGCATAGAACGAAATGCTTTTTACGTAATTGGGATCCTTCCACTTAAGGGCATACACTGAACCTTCCTTCACAATAATATCAATGGAGGGTAGTGGAGAAGGTGGCGGTCCTGAAATCACCGTCCCGGTATTTGGGTCGTACTTGCCTATATGGCAGGGGCAATAGATAACATTTTCATCGGGTTTCCAATAAGCAATGCATCCAAGGTGCGTGCATACAGATCCGAATGCACGAAAACCTGCAGGCATATGCAAGAGGACGGCGGCCTTTCCGTTGAATGAAAACTTTTTCGCCGTTCCAGTCGGCACTTCATCCACAGTGGCGATTTTCACTTCGACGGATTCACCTTTAGCTTCTGTTTTCGGCCACAGGTAATCCAGTACCGCTGCCAATGCGCCTCCTGCAAAAAACAATGCAACCAGGCCAATTAAAATTTCAGTGAGCTTTCTTCGTGTGACGGTAATAGTGATTTTATCAGCCATGTTCTCACTCCAATGTAGTGACATATTCGTCCTGAAGCAATCCTTTCACGTACAGGTATAGAATGGCTGCAAAGATGAACAGGAGATATGCCAGCGACTTTCCGACGTCTTCTATGAACTGTCTTGTAGACGCTGCGGAAGGTCCACTGAAGATTATCTTCCAGAAAATCGTTCCTGTAATTCCCGCGGCAGCAATTGTCAAAACAACAACCAGGATAAATGCAACCTGGGACCAGGATCCTTCCTTCTCGGGCCCGTATTCGATCTTCTCGATATGCATAGATTCACCTCATAACCTTATAACAAGAACCACTGCCAGTATTATCAAAATGGTTGCTAACGCCCGGAGGCCTACATCCCACGTATTCATATGCACACCTATTTCTATTGCTTCTGTCGGCTGCGGGGTTGGGGTTGTTTTTGGCGAAGGAACGTAACCTTCCAGTGAATGATTATGGGTTCCGTAGTAGATTCCCACTTCATTTAGCTGCGGAGGACCATCACTCGCATGGCAGTAAGGGCAATTACGGCTTTCCTTGACCGCGTATTCCGGTCTGGCAGTAGTTGATAAAGGCTCAAAAATGAATGCTATTGCAAGCAGTAAAAAGATATAATTCATAAATTTATTCATGATCTTTCCTCATTTATTTCTGCGCAATAACAGGTATATTGCAGTAATTCCAATAAATGATAATAGCACGCCAAATCCCGGGGTTGATGGTTTGGTCGCAGGCATTCCGGACTCAGCCTGTGCTTTCCGGGCAGCCTCGATTCCGCTTGATGTTACATTTCCGAATGATGGCAGATCGAATGCATGCCAGAGTACGGGCAGGCGGTCCCTGATCGACATCGCTCTGTTAAGGTCTGCCTCGGCCGGGGATACATCCTTCCCTTCCATTTTCGCCTCTTGTATGTCTTTATAAGCCAGTTTTATCTCATTCTGCAGCTTATCTGCATTTTGGAGTGCCACAATCGCTTTGTCCGGTGCATCGGAAGGAGCGATTCTCATATCAAGATTATGGCACTGACTGCACAGATCGTGGAACTCGCTTACATTCAAAATTTGAAATCCATGAGGGCGATGGCATGTGTCGCAGGTGGGAGCCTGCTGGAGTGCCTTCAATTTCTGAT
>CABMIA010000077.1 GCA_902386085.1 uncultured archaeon | reverse complement strand
TCAAGATAGTGGTCAGCGCCTTGCGGGTATTCTATCCAGTCGATATCGAAGCCGAAACGTTCTCCTGCTGCATCGAGAACCTTGCGTCCTTCTCTTATTATTTCAGGACCTATTCCATCACCGGGTATAACAGGGATTTTGTATTGGGTCATGTTCATTCCTCTTTGTTCTGCCCTTACAATTCCTGCGAGGTTATTAAATTAACTAAATTAACGATATTTCAAATAAAATCAGAACATATAATGCCACGCACTTGCAGGATAATAAACAAATGAAGGACAAAGGCCACATTTCTAACATTAAAGACTTGCTTTTGAGCATAGGCTACCAGGAAAATAGCATGCAGGACATCCTATGCGAACTGGATATTTTACTCAGGGAAATGGATTTTGAAAAAATCAAAGAAGCGACGGATGCCGCGAGGGAAACCGGGGATACTGATGGATTGATCAATTCGCTGAAAAACCTGATGTATCTTCTGGAATTAAGAGGATATTACAGACCTGACGCTCCCACCCGGCTGATAAGGCTTCTTGTTAATGGCCTGAATCTTGCTCAGGAAGATATTTTTGCGATCCTGGACAGGGCAGCCATCCCTGAAAAAGAAAAATTGAAAGAGCAGGAATTCCTTGCGTCATGCGCGGCGATAACGCAGCTTGGATATATACTCTCAAGCCGCCTTGCATCCGGAGTAAAAACAGCAAGCTCAGGGCCGCACGTTTTTCTTGTGATTGATGGTTTCTCTCCAGGTTCGATAATATTTCTGGATTACAGCATTGATTCTATCAGGGAGATCGAAGTGAACAGATATGAAAGGAAAGAAGATTACTATTATCTGAAAAACTCAGGTGGATTGGATGAGGAAACCACGAAACTTTTTACAGAGTATTACTCATTTTTCCAGCTTACTTCAGGCACAGGACTTTCACATAATATCCATAACAACCTCGGTCTGGCCTATGATAGAATAGGCAGATATGAAGAGGCGTTAGAAGAGCTCCGGGAAGCTCTTCGCCTGAATCCGGGATACATCGAAGTCCACAATAACCTCGCCGTTACCCTTGATAAGATGGGAAAGCACGATGAGGCTTTCGGTGAAATCCAGGAAGTGTTGAGTCTCAATCCAGGATATGTTGAAGCGCACAGTAACCTCGGGAATATGTATGCCGGGTCAGGCAGATACGAAGAGGCGATCGGTGAACTTTGTGAGGCGCTGCGCCTGAATCCGGGGTATGCAGTTGCGCACAATAACCTCGGATATGTTTATGCCGTGCAAAAAAGATATCCTGAGGCAATAGGAGAGTTCCAAGAGGCCCTGCGCCTTGACGCGGATTATGCCCAGGCCCGCAATAATCTTGGAAACACCTACTCGGATTCAAAGAGATACGAGGATGCCATCAAAGAGTTCCAGGAGACCCTGAGGATTGACCCGGAATTCCCTGAGGCTTACCTCGGCATCGGACTTGCCTACTATAACCTTGGAAGTTTAGACAGGGCGGCTCAGGCATTTGCAAGGGCAGCTTATCTTGATCGTGAACTGCTTGAATTCGTCCCCGAAAAATTAAGCCTTAAAGTAAGGCAGGGTATTTCAAGGTTAAGCGATTGAGTTTTTGCAACTCTTGAGCTTCTCTATTTCCATATCATGGATAGCAGTTTCATGAACCTTGCTGAACTGGCTTCGGCGTTCAATCCGTGTGTGTTCGGATGCACGCGTTGCCAGGCCGCTCCAGAATAGATCCATATGAATCACCTCAGGCAAGAATAAGCAGGTCTGTATATATGGGCAATCCAAGAGCGGGGTGAAACTAATATTGTATTTCTTTAGCGTGAATAGTATTGAGGAGCCAAAAAAAGTAATTTTTTGGATAGGATTGGATAGGATAGGATTTCAGGCTCCTCATAACAAATAGTGCTTTCACCATTTAAATGATTTTTCCAGTATTATACCCAAATTTATTCAAAATCCAGAAAATGAACCTGACGGATTCATTACAGAACACACTCCTGCGATGCAGCCTGATTTTTAATTTACGGACTCGCCGCGATTCGAACGCGGGTCCGCGGGTTCGAAGCCCGCTAGGATATCCTGGCTACCCCACGAGTCCTCATTAAACTTTTCTTGGGTCTTTGATCTCCCCGTAAAGCGCGCTCGCTGCCGCTGTTGCAGGAGATGAGAGATATACAAATGCATCAGGACTTCCCTGCCTGCCCTTGAAATTCCGGTTTGAAGTAGAAAGCCCGACCTCGCCTTTGCCAAGAAGCCCGAACGAGCCGCCCATGCAAGGCCCGCAGCACGGGGACTCAACGATGGCGCCTGCCTCCATGAACTGTTCGATATACCCGGCCCTGAGCGTTTTCATATACTCTGCGTGAGAGGCGGGTATTATCAGCAGGCGGACACCGTTTGCGACTTTTTCATCACCCATTATTTCAGCTACTATCTTAATGTCCTCAAACCGCCCGTTGGTGCATGAGCCCACAAAGACCTGGTTTATCCTTGTTCCTTCCACTTCTTCCACAGGTTTCACATTGTCAACATTATGGGGACATGCGACCTGGGGCGGCAGGTCCCTTATATCATATTTTCTGGTCTCTGCGAATGTAGCGTCCTTATCGCTCATCCACTTCTCATCCAACCTGAAACCCTGTATCCTTTCCATGAGATATTTTTCCGTGACACCGTCAGCCTCTACGATACCTGCTTTTCCACCCATCTCAATTGCCATATTGCACATGGTCATCCTGCCAGGTACATCCATAGCTCTTACCGTGGAACCGCAGAATTCTGCTGTTTTATACCTTGCCCCTTCAGCGCCCACGTCGCCTATAAGATGAAGGATAACATCTTTCGGGTACACGCACCCGGGAAGCTTTCCTTCTATCTCAAATCTTATTGTCTCAGGCACCCTGAACCAGAGTTTGCCTGTAGCAAAAACAAAAGCCATATCAGTGCTGCCTATCCCTGTGGAGAATGCTCCCAGCGCGCCGTACGCGCATGTATGGGAGTCTGAGCCCACGATAAGCTCGCCTGGCCTGACATGTCCCTTTTCAGGCATCACCTGGTGGCAAACGCCTTCAAAAACATCATAATTCAGGATCCCCTGTTCGTTTGCGAACTCGCGCAGGAAGATATGGTTGGCGGCTGCGTTCAGCGAATCCGCAGGCACCTGATGGTCAAAGAGGATCACTATCTTTCCCGGGTTCCAGACCCTCTTTTTCTTTTTATCCCTGACAATTTCCCGGAATCCTTCAACTGCAAGCGGCCCCGTGATATCATGGGTCATGGCGCAATCTATGTCGGCAAGGACAAAGTCTCCGGCTTTTACTTTTTTACCTGAGGCTTTTTCAAAAATCTTTTCTGAGAGCGTTTGAGCCATGAGCACTTCTTGATAACATGAAATTATTTAATCCTTTGGCAAAGCTATCTACTTTCCATGTGTTCCTCAGGTCAATTAGCGCCCGCTTGTATATTACATCGATGCTCTATCTCCAAAGATGGAAAAATATGAAAGGTCAGCAGTCGTTTTCATTAGATCGTTTATGAAAATCAAAAACTGCCGCCTAATTCTTCATTTAAGACCTACATCCACATCATTTTCGGTGACGAAAAGATACAGAATGATAGATCCGTCGCCAGTATCGTACTTTACGGTAATCGACGATGCGGTTAGATCTACATGATCAACTTCGTCAGTGTAGAATGTAATATCCGGCCCCATAAGCACCATATAGTGCTGTACTAGATCGTATAAGCTCTTTTTGGTGCCGCTGGTACAGCCTCCGCCATAGGTAAGACATTGGCCTTCATCCGGGTCATATGAAAGGTTCAGGGTCTTATTCAGGAAATTAACATTCACTGAATTTTGCCATTGACTTGGCGGACCCGGCAGCACAACGCCATTCCATTCCTCTTCCCCGGCAGGCGTTTCGTATTCGATCTTAACTATGAAGTCATTGCCATCTTTGTCAAGTTTCAGGTTGAATGTTGAGTTCCCTTTTGTAGCATAAATTTCCCATCCAAGGTTGGCAACGTTATTATGATTGTTCTCGTCCTTGAGGTAAACTGAAAAGTCGCTCATGGGAGTCGAATTGCTTGTGTTGAGATGTACGATTTTTACAGGCTGCCCTATTGGATATGTCCCCATTGGAGGAAGTACGTTAAGCTGCATGGAAGTAGTTTTCGTATTTGGATTCGAAGAAACATTCGCATTAATCATGGTTTGGGCAAAATCCGCCCAGGCATCATAGTAATCACTCGAAATATTCAAGACCAGTTTTTCATTGGAGGAATTTACAGGGTTTGTCCAGTTTCTGTCAATGGAAGTATTGGGGTACAGCACCTTGACTGCGCTTTTCTTAAAAGAAACCGATCCCGCCCCGTCTCCTCCGACAGAGGAATTACCACTCATATTCACAACCGGAAGCGTTAATGTAACACCGTTATAATTCAATTCCGGAGGAGAGAGCATAACCGAGCCGCCTGAAGGATATTTTGAAAAAATGCCTCCTCCCTCGTATGCCACGATCCTGTCCCCGAGCTGGTATTTTACTCTCCCCATCGGTATTTTAATATTTATAGTGTTATTAGTGCTTTTTATTGTTATGTAACTTTCTCTTCCGGTACCATTGGGCTCTACGGCCAGCGAGCCCCCGCCGAGATTTACATCTACCTTCTGCAGAGGTGAATTACCTATTATGGCACGGGTTGCATGGGAATCTATCATGGTATACGTCTGCTCAAGATTCCTGACATTCACAGTATCCTCCAGATTCATAATTGATGGAACGCCGACCACCGAGATCATGGAGACTCCCGTGATGGTTAAGCTCAATATGATGAGCTGCCCTATTACTTCTGTTACCGCTTTTTCTGATTTTAGAAACATCAGTTCACCTCCGTGTACATGATGGTTTTGATTAAATAAACATCTATATTGGATTTATTGAGTTGCGCCGAGCACTGGCTTGCAGTACAATTATTCCAATCAAATGACAGTGTGCCATTGTAGAAACTTTTCCAGCCATCAATATAACTGCTATTGATCGTTACTATGATGTTGCTCATATTGCTCTGGAAATCGAAACTCTGGAGCCCTTTTGCCGTAATGCGGCTCAAGCCTGTGCCTGACGAGGATGAAATTCCGGTGATCGTTACAACCGGCATGACAAGTACATTGCTCTGGTTGGTAACAAGAGGTTTGTAAGCAGTCAGTATGACCCCATTCGGGTATTTTACCCATACCCCGGTACCTTCATAGGCAACGACGTTATCATCTATTGAGTTTTCAATGGTTCGCATCTGCTGGGTTGGCAGGATTGTCACTCTCTGGCCTGCTGAATTATTCGCAGTTATATTTATTGTGCTATCCCCTCTGACGCTAAGACGCCCTCCGTACATTTTCAGTTCCATGCTCTGGGAAGGTGCCTGCCCGTTCGCTACCTTGTTAAGGTTATTTGCAAGCACAGTGAAGCTCAGCCTCGTATTTTCAATGTATCTTGCTTCCTGGTTGCTCCTCAATGCAGGATAACCGACCAGTCCGATGAGGCTGAAGGAAAGCAAGAGGATTCCAACTAACGTGACGAAATCCAGCACCTCGGCAACTGCTTCATTTGCCTCCAGGATTTTTTTGACCTTCAAGGGATTTTTTTTATCGGTATCCATACCATCAAGATGAGGTTCTGTCTGTATCGTATATATATTTTGTCATCATGATTATAATGATTATTTGATAAATCCCCGCAGATCTTCAAACCTCTTCAATATATATTGTATCGTTCTTATAAACAAAAATGTAATTCTCTGCGCCACTATATATTTCATCAGCGTAAAAATTCGTGGACATATTTAAAGGAATCCCAACTGAGGCGCCGTTTTCTGCGTCCAGAATTATTTTATATGTGGAGTTTGTGACATTGATCCTGTAGGGCTTATTTGCGACGGTTGCCGGAAGCGTAAACTCGTATTCAAGAGTATTTACTGTACCGCCATAAGATTTAGTAATGTTTACCAGCGTATCCACCATGGTCATTTTGGCTGCAAGCCCGCTCCCCATGACCTTGAAGCTTTCCTTCATGGCAGACTTTTCGGTGGACTGCGAGAGGCTGTAAAATGAGATAATTATCGCAGTGAATAACAAAACCGTAACGGCAAACATGAGAATGAAGCCGACCGAGACTGCTACTGCATCGTCGCTTCTCATGAATTCTTTGGATTTCATGGCATCACCACGGCACTGAAACTGGAATTGTTATGTTGGCTCGCACCCTACTTGTGTAGAACATAACAGTGGCGTTCAGGATGTAAGTGCGAGCTCGAGTGAAGTTTTTGCCGGAAGCAATACCAGTTATGCTATAGTTGCCGAACGTGGTGTTGCCATTTGAGAAAACGATAGAATACGGATCTGACGAAGTGGAGTTTATGAAACCGAAAGAATCTGTACCAGTCAGATTAATCCATTTCGGCTTTGTCCGGTTTATCAAACCTATTTGAAATTTATTATCAGTTTTATTCAATGTTATATTTATTTTTGAATATGTTACATTTTCAATCACAGTCCAGTTGGCTATGCCGTTTGCAGTCCCATTATCCGTGAAACTGGCATTTTGAAGATTATTCCAGTTGCTCACATCCCAGCTCACGTTGACACCTTCCCCATGAAGCGCATATATCTTAGAAAGATTGTTCGTGAAATTTAGCGTCTGTTTATTGAAATTATTTATCATCTGTGCCTTACTTCCCCAAAGCATTGTTGCATTCGTGTATGCATCCCTTGTCTCATCTTTTGTAATCTGCATCAGGTTGACTATATCGTTTTTTGATGCCACTATTTCACCCCCTGTTGCCATATTGACCTCGAATATGATGCTTGTCAGCATTACCGTGGTCAGGACAAGCTCGATGCCAATAATGAATCCTGCCAGCAGCATGAACTGCCCATCACGGTTTTCAATCAAGCCCATCATGTACTCCATAAAATCAGTTTGATATCTACTATGTTGTGCAGATTTGTCGATCTGTCGATATCCGCGATTGGACTGCCTGCAAAGTTCCCATCATTATCCTGCAATACGATTTTCCTGGAAACTATGACTGCGTTATCAGAAGGATCGCCATTGTATATCATTTTCTGCCTGGAATAAGTGGTCCCATTACTCGTAAGAAAAGTGACCTCAACGTTGTGGGCAATACCCTGTTTAACCAGGGTCGCATTTAATATAATTGTCAGGTTGTTCGTGAGATTGTTTGAAAGATTCCCATCGGCTATGTAATTTGTCCCGCTCCAGACATACATTTCTCCATCCCACTTTATTATGTCATTCTGGAGATTTGATCTGTATCCCGGCTCTGCATAATCAAGCGTATTTAAAATATCCTGCCCCAGCGCAGCAAGCTCATTTTCTCCATGCGCATTTGAGGTGGAGGAGGTAAGCGGCGTCATTGAGGTCGCATCGATAGCATAGACTATTACCATCATCAGTATTGTTGCCGCACCCAGGCCCTCCAATGTATACAACTGGGCATTTTCATCGATCATTACCATACCCTCATTGAAATGATGGCTGTTTCGTTATATCCTGTGGAGGAATTCACAATCAGCACAAGGCGTTTGTTCGATGCGATATTTATGTTGTCCGGGATCGCAGACCCGCTCTGGTTCATCAGGCTTCCGTTAATCCTTGAAACCGATACGTTGAGGTCAAAAAGGGACTCGTTACTGAAAAGTCCAAGTTCAATAAGTTCATCCGTATAATTTTGGCTTAATTTTGTATTAAAGGAATACAATTTGCCCTGGTCTATGACACTCATCGCCCCTGCTTTATCCGCAGCCAGTACACGATCTACAAGCGTCGTGCTTACCCGTTCCCCTGCCAGTGAAATATCCTCAGTCCCGGAAAGAAAAGGAACGAACAGGGTATACATGAACTGGAATACAAAAGCTACAGCAAGCAGGAAAATACCCACTCCTGTAACATAATCCAGGGTCATCTGGGCATTCTCGCTTTTAATATTTGCGGTTCCGCTCATGGTTACATTAAAGATGGCGAATAAGTTACAGTCCTTCAATTGCAGTCTCTCTCATGACATTTGATGATGATTTATAGCCTCAGAATGAATAGAGGACACTGAGAAAAGATTCAACTCTCTGCTCCCTCTGTGACCTCTGTTAGTTGATGATCCTTGTTTCTGCTCATTTTTATATAGCTGATAGAATTTCTTATATCATTATGATAATAATAATTATCAATATGTTACTGATTCTACAAAAACTTTCTGGCATCTCAGATCATATACTTCAACGAACATCGTCCTGAGAAATATATCTTCAATTCAATCTTTTCCTGTGTCATAAGAACAGCACATTCCGGGAATTTCCGCAATATCCAGCCCGAGTTCCCTGCTTACGGCATAGGCTTTTCTTGAAGGAACAGCTAACCTGTCAACCCCGCTCAGGATCGCATACATATCAAGCAGTGAGCGATACCTGCCTCCCGGGCGGACGCAGCTTAATGAAAGCGGGACATTGAACATCTCGCGGGCTGTTGTTATAACTTTGACCACGTCCTCCATCTTTGGCGGCGCGGCGTTTTCCAGCGGTGTCCCCTTTGTTGGGATAAATATCACTATCACAACAACTTCGGGATTAGATTTCCTGACTATTTCAAGCGCCCTGAATTCCCCTTTCAGCCGTCCGTTGTGCAGCCCGACAATGATGTGGGGTGCAAGTGAAATGCCGGCTAAGGCGAGTTCTTTTAGCGAGGATTCATAATCCGAAACGCATGCCTCAAACCCAAGTATATCGTGTATGGTCTCGTCATCGCCAAGTACGTCCACAAGCGCCATGTCCAGATATTCCGAAAGTATACGCGCCTGCATGTGGTTCACAATGCCTGTATGCGCGCTGATCATAAGGTTTGTATCATTCTTGATTTTTTTAATGGTTTCTGCGAACCTGTATGTAGGAACGCTTCCATCGGTACAGCTTCCCCCGCTTAACAATATACCTTTTGCCCGCTTTTCGGCCAGTTTGGAAGCCTGCAAATATAATTTGCCTCCAGAGCCGTCAAGCATGTGGCTCAGGTAATGCGCGTTGCAGTGCCTGCAACTAATGGAGCAGCGAGTACCTGTAAGGGATACCGGGGTAAAAGGTTCCTTGAAAAATGTAATATTGCTGCCGAATAGTTCGACCCTGCGTGTGAATGCCCTGAACATCGCTGATTTAGTTCCGGCATCAGTTTCAAACGCATCGATCATGCTTTGGGCGGGATGAAGGTCGTAACGCATAATTTTAAAATGAATCCCTGACATAAAAGATTACCTGATTTCAGGGTACGTTAGCTTTATGTAATATGAATGGTATCAGGGAGAACGCTTGAATCATCTTTTTATGATTCTACACAACCGTAGCAGGCATTGCCTGTGGCGTATGGTTTAAAACCGAACGCTGATTTGCGTGAGTCGGACCCAAAAGGTCTTACGGAGGAAATGAATGAAACGCAATTACAAAACAAATCCACAGTTATTAGACCTGATATCGGGTCTTAAGAAGCAGTCGAGGGAAAAGGAAACGCCTCTCTGGCGGGACATTGCCTTGAGGCTTGAGCGTCCCACACGGATATATCCTGAAGTCAATCTCAGCAGGATCAACAGGTACACCAAGGAAAAAGACTTAATACTTGTCCCGGGGAAAGTCCTGGGAGCAGGTGAACTGGATCATGGGCTTACAGTTGCTGCGCTGAATTTCAGCGGAAGCGCAAGGAGCAAGATAACTGCGGCAGGAGGATCCTGTCTCTCCATAGAAGAGCTCATGAACAGGAACCCGGAAGGCGCCAGGGTAAGGATAATGGGGTGAAAACATGGCAGTAATCGATGCAAACAATCTTATTCTGGGAAGGATGGCAAGTAATGTCGCCAAGCGTCTGTTGAACGGCGAGGAAATTAAAATAATCAATGCGGAAAAAGCGATCATCTCTGGCAGGAAAGATACGACCTTCGCGCGATATAGAAAATATGTTGACCGTGGCTCAAGAGAACTCG
>CABMIA010000076.1 GCA_902386085.1 uncultured archaeon | reverse complement strand
TACATTTTTCCGTTGAAGAATGATCCCGCGGGCATCTCAATCTGATTATTTTAAAAAATTAAATTAACTTTGGAGAGCATTCTTAAGGTAATATTTTTCAATGGCATCAATATTGTATCTCCCGCTAACCGCTATTCACTTTTTTCAAACTCGGATGTCCACGGGAAAACCCATTTGAGGAGCTGCCTGCAGGCAAAGCTTGTCATTCCACTCTTGCCTGACTCTTCAATATCGTCATTGATGCATAGGAATCGCGGTCGGCGCCTGCCGACAGCTGCCAAGGACCTGACAGATGGCAACAGCTGGTCGCTCAACATCAGGAACATGTATTCATCAGAATTATTTTTGAGCATACGGGGCTCGTGACTGTTCTTCCTTTCCGCAGTCTCCAGAATATAGATGGCATAAAGAATTCGCAGCACAATGTCTTTCGGATCTCTGAACCGATGGGATGCGGTTTCAATGAATGCATCAGGAAAGAGTTCTTCGAGATGAAAAAGAATTTTCTTATCATAGAGCTGAGGGCAGTGGGCAGGCAAAAAGCGTTTCGTAACATCAGGCTGGAGTTGCCGCGCGACCATTTGAGTGTATGCATACGCCCTGTCATGCACCTTCCCATGATGGCAGTCTTCATGAAGAGGTATGGACTCAAAGAGGAAATTTTGTCCCGAGTCGCCGTTGATGTAGTCGGAGCGATATATGGGCCGGCACAGGAAAAGATCATCGTTCATGTACAAGAATCGTCTTGAAAGACCGGGGATACGATGGATCTGCGATTCTATGGCGTTCGAATTGAACACGGGTAAGTGATCAGGATTAGAAAAAATCTGCTCATGGGTGACCAGGGATATCCTTTGGCAATCAGTGTTCAACCATGCCGGCACCTGCCCGTTTGTAACAATATGGATCATGCGAACCCATGGAGCAAACTTCTCTATGGATCGGAGAGAGTATAACAATTCACCGTTATCCCGGAAATGATTGTCAAACGACGTATCTCTTATGTCACGGGACACAGACTGTTCGGCAAATCTCTCTTTTTCGGAGATAAAGAGAGGATCTCCTCCATCAACCCATGTATAGACTACATCGATTTCTTCTTCAGGAAAGTACTCGTCTACCATTTTCTCCCAGGCCGGGCCGAACCACGGTCCCTTTTTCGGGCAGTGCTTATGGCTGCTTTCGGCAGACCATGATCTCAATTGCCGGACTCTCCTTTAATATAGTGACAAGAAACAATTCCAACGGATATAGAAACATTCCGGCTAAAAAACCGATCCATCCTCTCCGTCGCACAGGCGCCATCGCCTTTTCCCAAATGTTCTCATACAATTCACGTCTGGATGTATCCGTAGGAGCAGCCATCAGCACGGACATGGGAACACGTGCAATGATCTCGAAGCCGGTATCCTGCATAGCCGATGTCACAAAAGAGAGCGAACGGCCTTTCCAGTAATTCAGGTGCTGCTTATCAGTCCCATGGAAAAAGCTGTCCGAGTAAATCAGGTAACCGCCAGCTGTCAGTGAATTATGAAGGTTCTTCAGTGCATTCAGATACGCAGCATCATCAACAATATGGACCAAAACATCCATTGCGGAAACTACATCAAATGCCCCGCGCTTAAGTAAGTGATCCGCCGAGCTGATATCAGCCCTGTATAATGCGACATTCGGATATACGTGAGCAAGCTGCTCGACGACCCAATCCGAGATATCCAGACCGGTAAGAGATTTAACTCCAAAAGCCTGCCATTGTTCCAGATAAAAGCCCGTGCCGCAACCGACATCCAGTACAGATAAACTATCCGGTCGGACACCCAGCAGGCGCAGCACCCTGAGGAACACTTTCTCACGCACGCGATAGCGCCACATGTTAAACTGTCGCCCATAAACGACACTGCCTACGCCTTCCGGTCCCCAGTGCCGGGACAAGCACTCATTCCAATATGCCCGCTGTTCCTGGTTTTCTACAATCATCCTGGCTCCTGTAGATATATATTCTGCAATACTTGTCTTAGCTTCCCGCTTCTGACTTCCTCCACGGCTGCCGTATTCAAACCAATCGGCAGTCGGATGGACTTAATATTTATGACCACGACCAGATACGTTCGGCATGGGCGTGATAGTCAAACAGCAGTCGCCAGAGCCGGAAGCGTCGTCCTGAAGGGGCCAGGATCGCACGCAACCGTTCCCAATAATTAATGTCACAGGCGGTATCAGCCGTAAAGTTCTTCACGCGGCGGACCAGGTCGTTATCACAACCGAATACAGGCCCGATCTGGGTATGATAAGCGCGCAGGGCATCTATTTTAGCCTGCACATCAATGGACACTGTCCGTGATGTCCACTTATAACTTTCAAACTTTGCTTGCGCCACCTTTACCCCATCGGATTCCAGCTCAACATAAGGATAGTCTTCATAGAAACAAACCTTCCAACCCGTTTGACCCATGCGCTGCCCCAGCCTGCGAGCCAATTCATGATCCACGTGTCCACCTACACCCAGCGGAGCGTAAAGGAGAATATTCTTCTCCTTATCAGCCAACTGCTGCAACCACTCTTCCCAGACAGGCAGCAAAAAAGCCGCATCATCAATGTGCGGTTCACAGAACAGATCTGCCCTGCTTTGATAATATGAGGTTCCGCCGCCAGTGCGGAAAATGGCATCTGGCGTGCTGCACTCCCAGTTTTGCACACCCCAGTTAGACAGAACAGTAGCATTTTCGACCCGACGGTTAGCCATGCCATCGCCGGATTTGCTCCACGCAGCCAGGTATTGCCGCGCCAGAGCGGATTCAGGGACATGGTCGGGCAAACTTGTACACAAGGTCAGTATGCCCACTCTCTCGCCGGCACGACATTGTGCATAAATAAGTCCACCGCAGGAGAGAATAGCATCGTCATAGTGAGGCGAAAGGTAAATGTTAAGACATTCTTTCATCATTATTTATAATGATCACCTCATCGTGATTGTTCAATTTTAAGAGAAGATATTTCATCAAGTAATGATTGCATCATCCTCTGCCTGGAGAACAGCTGTGAGCGCGTCAGTCCCAGTTCGGCGAGATATTTTCCGTGAGACGGCTGTTCTATTATTTGCTCAATTTTTGAGGCAATGGAAAGGGCATCATAGGGATCGACATACTCGACGGCATCTCCGCCCACTTCCCTGATTGAACCCGAATCCGCGGTCACCACAGGGCAACCGTTTACCATCGCTTCGAGTACAGGCAGGCCAAAGCCTTCATATAAGGTAGGGTAAGCCACGCACAGCGCGTGCTGATAAAGATAAAGTAATTCTCCGTCATTGGCGTTCAGATCAAGGCATTGTTCCGATATTTCCAGACTGTTCAGCAGGTCTCTTTCCCATTTGTTGAACCTTCCGGTGCAGACCAGTTGAACGCTTTTATGGGACTTCAAGATGGGGGCCACTGCCCGGGCGAAAAAACGGAAGTTTTTTCTTCCCGATCTTTCTCCGACAAACAATATATAATTTTCGGGCAATTGCTTTTTCGGCATAACCGGAGCGCAATCAATCATATTGCCGGAATAAATAACTTTTATTTTATTTTTGTTTACAGGGCAAAGTTTCAAAAGATCTCTTTGAGTGGATTCCGACACGCAGACGATCTTTGCTGCGCGTCGCGCCAGATAAGCCAGACGGTCGGCACTGCTCACGCGCATATCCAGGAATCCAGCCGGATCGTAAATGCTGCACATGGTATCATGCACAATCAAAACAAACGGCCTGTCG
>CABMIA010000075.1 GCA_902386085.1 uncultured archaeon | reverse complement strand
ATGCTTCGGGAACAACGCAGATAAGCAATGCGATGAAGCTGGGGATACACGGGGGAGAAAATAACATAGAGCTTGTGTCGGTCGGGGAAGTTTTTGATTTTTCAGGATTTGATGAGATAACACCAAAACCTGTGCTTGTGTATAACGAATCCAAGAAAGAAGCGGTTATGAAGATTTTCAATATTACGAAAGAAGAGATCGGTGCTGTGGGGGAAGAGAAAATACCTGAGCTTGTGCTGGAGAGGGTGGCGCTGGTGGATGTGATTAAATAAGTCGTATCACGGCGTTTGTAGTTATAAGCGGTTCCATTCATCAACCGTGATTTCACGTCCTATGATCTCCTCCACTTCCCGAATCATCATCCGAAGCTGAGGTACAGAATAGTCTGCATTGGAGGGGATAGCCAAACGGTGCTGCTGATGAACCATGAACTGATGGCGAGTCCCAGAAAAGGGGCCATCAAAGCCAAGTTGGCGTAATCGATGGATGAAATCCCGACGTTTACACGGCGTCCACCGGCTCACAACTCGGCTCCTTGTTTAGATTGATGCTTCCAATCACCGGTAAAAGATGACCCAGTTTCAACCCAACCAGGATCCAATCTTCGAGCGTTGAGCGAAGCTCATCCTCACACTCACGCAATGTTGCACCAAATGATACGACTCCTTTGCAGGAAGGGATCCGGCCAGCGAATGTGCCGTCATCCAGCTTATCGTAAACGGCCTGTGCCATAGCTTGATTGATATATTCGCTGAGGATATACCGTATTTGTATCATATTCCTCCAATTTTATAAGTGAAGCAGTTTTATCCTTTTTATAATCTTTCCTGTGAACAGCATTTCCATTTATTACCTTCTTATTTATTAAAATATTATTCCGTACTTCTATTCCCTTTCCTATAATCTCTTTCTCTCCTCAACCGTCCTCTCAATCTTATCGATGTGGTTATGTGTATATCGAGCAAGAAATTCCACCTGGGATTAAAACCCCTTAAACCTGGCAACTTCCCGGATTGGCCGCCTGGATGCTTTAAGTTTATTCTGCGGATGCTCTGTATCGCTATAGCCAAGTGCCACTCCGATAATAATCGACAGGTCATCCGGAATTTCCAGTTCTGCACGAATCACGTCCGGGTAAATTGCAAGCATGTAAGCCGGGATCGAACCCAGACCGTATTGCCGGGCAGCTAACATAATACTCTGGGCAAGCATCCCGATGTCAAACAACGGCCAGTTTGTCAGGGTGCGGTCCATGCATAAATAAATGACAACAGGCGCATCGAAAAACCTGTAGTTCACCTCCAGGATGGCCTGCCTTGCGACTTTATCATCACGTTTTATTCCAAGTGAATTAAAACGTTTTCCGACAAATTCTTCCATACGCTTTTGCAGGGCGGGAGGCCATTGTTGCGACGCCGGCAGATCCGGTTTTCCTGGAACGCATTTACGAAAATTTTCAATATATGCCTTTCGTAACCTGTCCAATACCTCCCCTCCTGCAACAAATATTTCCCATGGCTGCGTATTCCCCCATGAGGGCGCGCGGGTTGCGGCTTCAAGGATATTGAGAATCGTTTCCTTATCAACAGGATCGGGTTTAAAAGCTCGTGTGCTGTAGCGGGAATTAAGGGCTTCTGTGACATTCATGAAAATACCTTCTTGGTGATCGAATCCTGACCCGGGTTCGATCATTGCGTGTAAGGTTTCTCATATCGGTTTAAAAAGTTTATGTTGCAGCCGGCTTTGCACCTAAAGTACTGATTCTGCACCTAAAGTACAAATCTTGCACCTAAAACTCTCATGAGCCATAAGGCACAGGCACACAAGAAGAAAAATATTACTATCAGTAATGGAGCTCATAGGAAGTCTTAATTCTGCACCCGAAATCCTATTGCAAGCTTTGCAGTTACTCACAAATACCAACAACCAAAATATTTAAATATGACTGTGGTCATGTAGGATTATGGTCATATTAGACTATAGTCATTATAAGAAGAAGGTAACATGTCCCTGCGTGAGAAAAAGAAAATAGAAACAAAAAATAAGATTTTTGAGGTATCAGGAAGATTATTTAAAGAAAAGGGCTTCGAAAATACAACTATTGATGAAATTACAAAAGAAGCGGAAATAGGTAAAGGCACGTTTTTTAATTATTTTCCGACTAAAGAGGCTCTCCTTCTATACTTTGTAGAACAAAAGGATGAGTTAACATATAGTTTGATCGAAATTGAAACTGCAAGAAGTATCCCTACAAAGGACAAGATAAAAAATCTACTGGTCTTTCTGGCAGAGAGCTATGAAACGGATAAAGAGCTTACAAAGCTGCTGATCTTTGAATACATAAAATATATACGAAGTACCGGGTTGAAATCCGGCGAAGATCAGAGTAGACACCACCGCCTCAGCAAGATTCTCCATGATTTTCTTGAAGATGGTGTAAAGAAGGGAGAAGTAAAAGGGGGTATCGATGTAAAGATAGCGGCTGAAACTCTAACTGCTGTTTATTTTCACTCAGTAATGGTGTGGTTGTGGTCGGAGAACGATTACTCAATTTCAGAGGACATATCTGGAATGATCGATTTGGTATTCGAAGGTATCGGGAGTTGAATTGTATTAGTGATACCGTAATGGAACTGCAGGACGTCTGGAAAATTTATCGCATGGGTGAGTTTGATGTACCTGCACTTCAGGGAATAAACCTGGCTATTGAGGCAAGTGAATTCGTGGCTATAACAGGACCAAGCGGATGCGGCAAATCAACCATGTTAAACATGATAGGCTGTATGGATATGCCCACCCGTGGAAAGGTTCTGCTTGAAGACAGGGACATATCAGAACTTAGCCGTAATAATCTTGCGCGCATAAGAGGTAAAAAAATCGGATTTGTATTTCAGACTTTTAATCTTTACCCCACTCTCACAACAATAGCAAACATTCAGCTCCCGATGAAGATTCATGAATTTCCTGAGAGCGATATAGAGGATACATCAAAAAAACTGCTGGCTATTGTTGGGTTGGAGCAACGTGGATCTCATTTTCCTTCTCAATTATCAGGCGGACAGCAACAGAGAGTAGCAATAGCAAGGGCACTCGCTACAGGTCCTTCTATTCTACTGGCAGATGAGCCCACAGGGAATCTTGACACAAAAGCAGGAAGCGAAGTAATGGATGTTTTCAAACGTTTAAACAGCGAGGGATTGACTATAGTGATGATTACACACGACATGAAAATTGCAGAATCTGCAGGAAGAGTTGTTAAAATGCTGGATGGAAAAATAGTAGGTGAAACATGAAAATTTTTAATTTGATCTTGATGATCGTATCGACATTATTGTTTGCACAGGTTGCATCCGCAGCCTCTGGTTATCTTGTGACTGAGAGCTCACCGGTTTATCCTGGAGATACGACATATGTCTATGTACCGATACAGAACATGGGATTTGGAAACTTTATGGAGGATGTTTCGGTAAAACTTGTGCCCAAAGAAAAAGCTTCTGCTGATGCTGTAACAATCCTTAGCGATGTATATTCATTGGGAACTATAAATGATTGGGGCGATCAGCGAACTGCAAAGTTCAGGATACATGTAAATCCTGATGCTGTTGAGGGTGATTATTATTTCAATGTTTATATTACATACAAAGGGCAGCAAATAAGTAGCAGTACTCCTCAAACTCCGGCGACTACCAAGCTTGAAGACCAGATCCTGACTATTAAAGGGAAACCCTTGATAGTTCTGGTTAATTCAACACTTGGCACTATAGCGCCGATGAGCATTAATAAGGAGACGCTACTGTTTAAAAATACCGGCACAGGTACAGTACAGAACGCTGTAGCTGAAATAAATCTTGCTGGCGCGAATACGAATTCAGTGTTTTCTATTCTGGGTGGAGGGACACAATTTTCCCTCGGCAACCTGAAGGCAGGCGATGAAGCCAGTATCACATTTGATCTGGCCGTAGACATCGCAGCCCGTCCGGGAGTATATAATCTGCCCTTAAGAATTACAGGCCTGAATAATTATTCATCCGATAATTATGCCGGACTGGTTGTTGCGGGAACTACTGATTTTGAGATAAGCTACCAAGAAACTTTGGGCTCCTTTTCGATCAACGTTGCAAATGTGGGGGTAAATCCGGCCAGTGCGGTGACTGTCAGCATACCTACCCAAAAGAACTTCTCT
>CABMIA010000074.1 GCA_902386085.1 uncultured archaeon | reverse complement strand
GTCGAAGGCATCTATGACCTCAGGATAAAAGCCGTCATGGATAACGGCGAGAAGGTGCAGGATATCCTGCTTAACCGGGAAACCACGGAAGCCCTGATAGGCATTACACTCGAAAAAGCCAAAGACATGGCGACTGAGGCACTTGACCAGGCTGTTGTGCTTGATGTGATCAAGAACAAGCTTGTGGGCAGGTATTTTGTGGTCTCAGGAGCAAAGCTTGACCGGTTCATTCTTGTAGAGACAATCAGGCAGGATACAAGACCGATAGAAGAGGAAATCAAAAAGCTGCTCAGCACCGGTGCGCAGCAGGTTGCACAGGAGGCGTAGATCATGGCAGACAGTGGATTTATCCGGGAAGTAGCGCACCGCATATTCGCATTCGAGTTCAAGGATTCAAACCTCCAGGCCCGCGAGGGACAGGACCAGTACTCACCGCAATACTTACTCACACCCACAGGCGCAAAATGCAACCGCGTCTTCGTGGTAGGCACGTTGACCGAGAATGAAGATGTGGGCTCCGACGCCGAGTTCTGGCGCGGGCGCATCGTCGATCCCACGGGCGCGTTCTTCGTGACCGCAGGCCAGTACCAGCCCGAAGCGGCGCAGGTTCTTGCAAAAACCGCGCCACCTGAGTTCATTGCGGTTATCGGGAAGCCAACCACTTACACCACGAAAGAAGGGAATGTCCTGACCTCAATTCGTGCTGAGTCCTTACAGATAGTGGATGGCGCCACGCGCGACAGGTGGGTGGCGGAAACTGCGAAGCTTACTATGGCGCGGCTTGAGAAGTTGAAGGGGACGGAGCCTGATGCTGTGAAGGCGAGGGAGCATTATGCTACGAATGTGGAGCAGTACCGAGAGGTGGTGGAGATGGCTCTTGAGTCGGTGAGGGCACAATAGAGTGCTCTCATTCGAGTTCTCCAAAATTGATTGTGCCTATTTAGGCACAAAAATTTTTGGCGTCCCTCTATCGGGGGCTCCCGACCGACACAACAACGAACTTGGCACAAGTCCGGCGATATTACCGCAAAGTTCGCAAATCGCAGCCGCAGAAATCTTTGTCCCTCAATTCAACTTGATCCCCGTAATACTCGATATGTTGCTTTCCTGCATCGCAACCCCGACCGTCCTCTTCGCAGCCTCTATCATAGGCTTTCTCAGGGACACCAAAATAAACTGGGCATTGGCAGCGGATTTCTGGATGCGTTTTGCCACCCTCTCTGCATTCACGCCATCAAGGAACATATCGATCTCGTCAAAGGCATAGAACGGCGCTGGCCTGTACTGCTGGATAGCGAAAAGGAGGGATAGCGCAGTAAGGCTTTTTTCGCCTCCGGACATTGCTTCAAGCCGCTGCAGTGTTTTCTCCGACGGCTGGGCTTTTATCGTTAACCCGCCTGTGAACGGCTCGTCAGGTTTTTCAAGGAAAAGTTCACCGCTTCCTTCCGATAGCTCGGCAAAGACCTGTTTGAACTGCGCATTCACACCGTTGAAAGCATTCATGAAAGCTTCTTTTTTCATCTCTTCGCATTTCTTTATCCGCAGCAGTATCTCTTCCCGTTCATGGAACAGCGTGTCACGCTTTGATTTTAAGTCCTTTTGTCTTCTCTCGACCTCGTTATATTCATCAATCGCCCTCATGTTGACAGGCTCAAGCTTGTCCATCGCCCGCGTAAGCGCGGAGATTCGTGAAGCGATTGCCTCAGACGACGGAACTTCTTCATCGCGGTTCAAGCCGCGCTCTGCTATCTCATTATCCAGGCTTATTATCTGCTCAGTGAGCGCATCTTTTGTTGAATTCAGGGCGAGCATATTCCTTTCCAGTTCGGAAAACAGTCTCCGGGCATCCTCAAGCCTTTCCTTGCGCGAAGACTGTTCTGTCTGCACCAACTGCCGCTCCTTTTGAAGTTCCAGGAGTTCTCCCCCCAGTTCTTTTTCCCTGAGGTTCCTGGTATTAAGATCAGATTCCAGGGCTGTTATCCGTTCACGCTGGGCATTTATTTTACCGCGCAGGTCGTTTTTCTTTTTATCAAGAAGGGACAACCTCTCTTTAGTCTCATCGATTTTCGCCTGCGCGTATTTCCTGTCAAGGGTTATGGCATTTATCCCGGCCTCGATATCCCGCAATCTTGATTCAAGGCGGTCTATCTCTTCCTCTATCTTCGAAGCTTTTGCTGACAGCTCCGGAACCTCGGAGCCTGACAGGAGTTCCTCGATCTTATTTATTTCCTCAAGCAAAGCGCTTATCGCAGCATCTTTTTCGCGTTTGCGCTCCTCGATGCCATCCATCTGCTTCTTTATCTCTATGCGGGCATCCTCGATTTCCTTTATCTGTTTTTTCCTTGCTTCTATTATTTCAGAAAGCCTTGTGCCCCTGCTCTTGATCTCGGTCATCTGCATCTCAAGCTTTGCAATCTCATTATCGAAATTCCTTGATTCTGTCTTGATAGACTCAAGATGTCCTTCGATCTTCTCAAATTTTGCAACAGCAGATTTTCGCCTTCCTTCATACTCAGCTATCTCTTCTGCGATTTTCCTTAGGTTCTCCTCTTCCCCGCTTGCGAATGAGAGTTTTGACCTGATAGTGCCGCCTGTCATCGCCCCGGCTTTCTCGATCAATTCCCCATCAAGCGTAACAAGGCGTTTCCCGCCCATTATCCGCCGCGCGGTCGCAAGGTCATCTGAAAATAACGTATCGCGGAAAACGTACCAGAATGCAGGGTCAAGCTTACTGTCATACTCAACAAGGTTGATCGCGTAGTCGATGACGCCTTCTTTTGACGTTTTCGGAAGAGGCTGCATAGGTTCCATTCTGTTTAGAGGCAGGAATGTAACCCTGCCGAGGCGCCGTTCCTTAAGATACGTGATAGCCCGCGCGGCATCCTCGTCGTTATCCACGACCACTGCCTGCATCCGCGAACCCGCGGCAATCTCAAGCGCGGTAGCATATTCCTTGTCAACTTTCCCAAGCCCGGCTATCGTGCCGTAGATGCCCGGAAGTTCCTTGTTTTTCTTTGCGCGGAGGATGGATTCTACCGGCTCGCTGTAACTCATATCCTTCGCCATTTTAATGCGCGCCTCGGACTTTGCGTATTCCTGCTGGAATGTCCTGAGCTGGCTTTCAAGGTCTGTTATCACACCTTTTATCTGCACCCTGTTTTTCTCAAGATCAAACACATCTTTTGTAAGCTCCTGCTTACTGGCGTTTATTTCTTCTTTCCGGGCTTTGACATTGTTGGCATCAAAATCAGCTGATTGTATTTTTGATTGTGAGTCCTGTATCTCAAGCTCCATATCCCGCGCCTCGGACGATTTCCGGCGTATCGCATCAAGCAGGCGGTCTTCCTCGCGCATGAGTTCGTTCTTTTCATTCTTGCCGGCCTCAAGCGCAGCTTTTCTTTCTGAAAGTGTATCCCGTGTCTTTGCAAATTTCTCATCAACTTCAGCGATCTTACTCCTCACAACCAGCAGTTGAGTATTTTTGTTGCCGGCCTCGTTTGCGAGGGTTTCTTTTCTCAAATTTTCTTCGCTTAATTTATTGTTAAGTTCAGCCACTTTTCCCTGGGTGGCATCTATCTCGATGAATGCTTTTCTTCGCTGGGCCTCAATGTCGCTTATCTCGCCCTCAGAAAGCTCGATTGTGCTATTGCATCGGGATATCTCACCCTTAATGGATTCAATCTCTTTTTTGAGAGTTATCTGTTCATTCTCGCCTTTTTGCAGTATCGCTGAATTCAGATCCGAAAGTTTTTCTTCAAGCTCGCACAGTTCTTTTTTGCGCTCATCCACCTGCTTTTCGAGGTCTTCTTTTCTCTTCTCTTTGTCCTGGATTTCGGATGCCAGCCTGTCCAGTTCATTTCTTGCATCCTTGAGCCTGGCAAGCAGCACATACCCTTCGTATTTTCTTTTCTCATCGCGCAGGGACTGGTATTTTAAAGCCTGGTCGCGCTCCTGCTGGAGTTTCGCCATCTGGTCATCCACTTCTGCCAGGATGATATCCACCCGTTCAATGCGCTCCCTGACGATATCAAGTTCATTGAGGGCCTGGTCTTTTTTCTCATCGAACTCTGCCACTCCCGCGATCTCGTCAATTATTTTCCTCCGTTCTGTAGAGGTCATTTCAATAATGTGTGTGACATCACCCTGCATTACCACATTATAACCCTCGGGTGTTATCTTGGCACGGGACAGGTGGTTATGGACATCGGATAAGCTGACCGGAGTATCATTAAAATAATAGTAACTGTAATATCCGGACTCGGTCTGCCTTACTTTTCGTGTGATCACGATCTCATCCGAGTCTATAGGCATCTCGCGGTCGGTATTATCAAAGCGGATGGTCACCTGGGCGAAATCTTTTCTCCCGCTGTCAGCATTGAAAATGAGGTCTGTGAGTTTCTCGGCCCTCATAACTCTTGAATTTGAGAGGCCGAGTGCAAAAAGGATGCCGTCGATTATATTGGATTTCCCGCTTCCATTGGGGCCCGATATCGTAGTGAAATCATCAAAAAAGGGAATTTTTACTTTTTTACCGAAGGATTTGAAGTTTTGAAGCTCAATCTCTCTGATATGCAATATTTACCTCTTTTTTTGGGTTTCAAATATTACCACACCTTCCTTCAGGCTTTCACTCTTCTTGCCCTCCTGTCTTTTTAAGGGTTTTTCCTCTTGTTTATCCTCGGCTTTAGGCGGCTCTTCGTCCGCTTCTATAATGGCCGGTTGTTTTTTCTTTTCCCTGGGCACGTAATTTTCAGCGATTATGTACTCGCTTTTTGGCTTTGGTTTCTCGGCAGGCTTTGTTTCCGGCTTTACTTCTGACTTTAATTCTTCTCTGGGTTTTGCCACTTCTTTTGGCTTTGGTTCTTCTCTCACAGGCGCAGGCTTTTTGGGCTTGATCTCCTGGATGATCGATTTCTGGTCAAGAAGCTCTTTCATGACGCCGTCATAAGCACTGTTAAGTTCCATCAACCTGTGCTCGATCCGTTCCATCCGTTTTTCAGCATCGCGGACTGAATCGGTTTCTAATTTTCGCTGCTGGAGTATGGAGTCTCTAAGGGATTTATTCATCTCTATTATCTCATTGACCTTCTCGCCGAATTTCATCCTGACCTCATCAAGAGTGGATTCCCGAAGCTTGATCTTGTCAGCGAATCGTTTTTCCATTTCAGCGATGATAGATTCCCGCAGCGAATCCACCATCTTCTCAATCTCCTTATCACGCGAAGCCAGTTTTTGCTCAAGCCTTTCGATTATAATATCCCTTTCAGTGCTCATCTGTATCCCTCTTGCTCTAATAAGCAAAATCAGTCAAATAGGTTTTGGTCATGACTTTTTGCACAATAGACATATCGTATTATGTTATTAGTGTTTCGGTGACGCTATTATTTTCAATAGTTATTTAACTATTGTTTCAACCGGTAACTTCCCGGTAGATTATATATTTAGTGGTTTTTGGGCTGCGGGTTCTCTCATTATACCATATCTTATACCTTATCTATTAGTCGCTCCAATTTAATGTGACAAATATGAAAACCGGATTCAGGGTTGCATTCTGTGCGGCAATCGCATTGATGACCCAGTTGACTGGCGCCTCTTCAGACTGGAATTCGGGGGACGCAGTAATCAGGGAATACGATGTAGCTGCGGGGAATATACTGGCATCTATAGGAGTTCTTGATTTCAACCTAACGCCGCTCAACAGCCCGGGCCTGTTATACAATGACATCGAAACTGGAAGGAAATACTGCATCGTCAATCGGAATAATACAGATATATACATCAGCAGGCTGCTTGTTGATAATAATACCTTTTATATCGATTATTATACCGATTTTGCGAAAAAAAATTATAATTACACTAACAAAGAATCCGGAACCCTGGTCTTGCCTGAAGGATTTGCAATTTCGGTGCAGGATGTTTACCCTTCAAATATGTCCGCAAGGTTTTCAATAATGCGATACGGCATGGAAATAGATAAAAGGGTGATGAGTGAGGGTGAGGTCTACGAATATGGAATGGACTGGAAAGGTCAGAAATACACGTTTATGAGGTTCGTACTGGAAAGGTTATCTTTAACCATGGCGATAGATGACCAGCCGCTCCTGTATTCAGTTGATATGGGTTCATTCATGCTGATCTCTCCTGAAATACATGAATTCGATCCCACATCGTCAGACAGACTGGGCCGGCTGATATACGACGCTTATAAAGACAGGGGAGATGAATCCCTCAATTTCAGCGTGAACGATGCCAGAAAGATCCCTGCATCTTCTTTCGTCTACGAGACTTCGATGTACAGAAGCGAAGACGGCGAGTTTGATATAGCATGGCTCGGGCGGCCGTTTCATGTGATCGATCACAACGCCAGTACAATGAAAATCAGCCGATGGCTCGTTGATTCGCATAAGATCTCGATATTGGATGGTGAGACCCTCATCCTTCCCGAAGGATATTCCATAACCGTCCTGGAAATCGATACGAGGAATGATCCCAGGTCCGCAAGATTCCTGCTGATGAGGAACGGCGAGAAAATAGATGACGTGGTGCTGAGAACCGGCGACGATTACGAATATAGAATGAACCTGAGCGGCCGAAGTGATAGCTGGGTTATGCGGTTCAATCTTGATGCGGTTTTCGCAGGTTCCACCATCGATCTTGTCCAGCTGAAAACCTTCCAGCTCATCTCCTCCGAAGTGCTCGATATCAATAACGGGGATACGATCCACTTCAGATCTGATATCATATCCCTATCAGGGCAGCCGTACTATGTCATTGACCAGGATGATAAAACCATGTACTTAAGCCGCCTGCTGGTCGATGAAGACAGCGCCCGCGACCTGATGAAAGGCAGTTCGATCGCCCTGCCCGGAGGATTTGGCATCACCCTGCTTGACATCTTTCCGGCCTGGGATGGAAAGGGTGGAAAGATTCAGGAT
>CABMIA010000073.1 GCA_902386085.1 uncultured archaeon | reverse complement strand
TCCATCCGTAGACTACAAGCTTTGCATATTCCGGATGTGTTATATTCCCGAAATCAAGTGTGTAATAATTCGTGTCGTTCAGGGTTTCGGTGACCGGATGGTCATCAACCATTTCCAGGTTCCGGAGAACATCCCTGCCGTACCTGTCATACGCAGATACAGGTTTTCTTGGGGTTTTGACCGTGTATAAGTTATATGTGACGGGTAAACCCGGAACATAAACGTCATGCCAGTCCGTATATACATCATAACCTTCCGGAACATCCACTACCCATAATTTCGCCTCGTCAAAATAGTCGGCCTCAGCTATCGTTTCCCGTACTTTTATTCTGTAATTGCCTTTGTCGGGTGACAGTGTTCCCATATCATATAATCCTGCACGGTAATCTGTAACCTTAAAGAACGGGGCGCCGAGAACCTGTCCCTCCAGGTCGGTCACATATTTGTACCCTGACCCGTTCCATATATACAGGAAAGGACAGCTTGATTTCGTATCAAATAAGCTGGTCGCAAACGGGCTTTCTGCATTTGCAAAAGTATCCCTTGCCTTGACCCTGTACGTATAAGTGATCCCTGGCATGAGGCCGGAATAATACCAGCTTGTTGAATTTATCCAGCCGCTGTTTGCAATCATTCCATTATTAATATCTACATAATACTGGACATTATCACCATCCCGGTCAACCGCCGGCGACCAGGAAATCGTTACATCTGTTCCCCCTGCTGTTGCCGAAAGACCCGTAGGGGCAGGTGGCGCATAGTTATAGTGTTTTGCTGCCGCAGCCAGGTACACATACCCGTTGCCGTCAATATAGTCACTTATGCTGGCCGCCTTTGTGCCATTCAGTGTTCCTTCCGAAGCCAGGTGTTTGGTGTCGAGCAGGCCCCAGGAATTAATATTATTATTCCACAAATATAAATAAGTATCATAGTTGGTAGTGCTTTCACCGTATCCTTTCCATGTGGCGGTCAGGTTTGTTATGGTATTCACCTGCCCAGACACTTTGAAGCGGTACAGCTGGTAATCAGACTGGTTATGCCCGGTTGTGAGGTTTGTTTCCCACCTGTTGGAATCGATGGCGGAAATAGCGCTCTTTTGGTCAGTTGTTGCAGGTATCCAGGAAGCATTGGAGGGTTCTGGAAGACTGACCCCTGAGTAGCCTGAATCATCATTGCCCTGTGATACAGGCCATAATGAGATGTTAGTACTGGTAAGGTTCGTCCCGTTGACGATCACGGTTGTGGTATTCGTGATATAACCCGCGAGGCTTGCATTGATAAGATATGTACCGTTGGTAAGACCAGTAAAATTGTAAGAACCGCTGGCATTAGTGGTCGCAGCCAGGCTTGTGTTTGTCCGGACTGTAGCGCCGCCCAGGGGAAGACCGCTTGAGAAATTGGCCACATAACCTGAGACGTTGTATGTCGATAACGATGATAATGAGATAACCTGTGATAATGATATATTGGTATTTACCGCATCAGTACCGTTCAGGGTTACGGTTGTGGAATTTGTTGCAAAGCCCGTGAAACTTGCGTTAACCAGGTATGTGCCATTGGCAAGACCTGGGAGGTTATAATATCCATCTGCATTCGTGGTCGCGGCAATTGAGTCGGCTAAGACCAAAGTCCCGTTCAGGGGAAAACCGCTGGAATCAGTAACGAAGCATGAAATATTATATCCAAGGGCAGTTTCGGTTACGATGATATATGAAGACGTATCATTGAAATACAACCCCACAGTTCCATTTACAGGTGTGGTGGTGTTGATGCCGAGCAGGAGCCTGTTGCCCGCTGCTATAATATGATCCTGGTTTGAAATAGTAAAGGAATAATTAGTCTGGTTATTGCCGCCTGTTGTAATATTTGACGCATTGCCGATAGTTATTTTTGCCCCTGTTGCAGGATTATAGTCCATGAGAGATACATTTAAAAAATCCGAGGGGCTCACGGCAGTCCAGTTTATCTGGCCCCTGACGTTTGCAGATATCCTGGTATCAGCCGAATAATTAACAGGAAGATAAAACCTGAAAACCTCGATCTCGGAAGAGCCGGAGGTTGTATAGTAGAGGGCTGCCTGTATCCCCATCGTCCCATCTTTTAAAAAATTCCTGTAAGGGATTGCCGTGATGTTCCCGGATGCATTATAGTCAGTTATCCCATCAGTTCCCACAGGCTGCGATGTAGCATTATTCTCCAGATAATAAACTGCACTTGTCGCAACTCCGAAAGGTGAAAGTGATGATGAAGTAGCGCTGAGGGTCTTATTCGCCATATCCCTTATCGTGGGCAGGGCTTCCCATGAAACCCCGTTCCAGTGATAGATAGTAAGATCGTTCTCATTCCCGCCGTCCAGGTCTGAATCGAAGTAGCGTATGGTTATATTGGCTGAAGAGAGCGAGATGTTACGCGCCCCGATTTCAATGAATTTGACAGTTCTTCCGGGAAGCTTCGCACCGACCGGGTTCTTAGTCCCATAGTCATCCAGTATGATCTCTCCACTTCCCGGTTCACTCACCTTTAGCCTGACGGACACGTTCTTGCTTGAGAGAGCATCGACCTCAAGTTCTCCACTTTCCGGGATATCCTCTGCTGACAGCGTACTGGCGGATACCATCTTTTTCAGGATCCTGGCTTTATCATATGTCCTGATTTCGCCCAAAACCTGTTTTTTTCTTGAGTCGCGAACTTCCACTAACTGCGGAATGCGGGCGCTCACTGCAAATATGGACGATGAATTCACTGTTGTGCTCAGGATGTTGTTTTCAGGATCAATTCCTGCGTGAAGTTCGATCCATCCCTGCACTTCGCCGTCATATCGATAAACTGCAAGGTTGCTTTTGTCAGTCCCGTTCAGTTCTGCATCTGTGAACCGGATGGATATACCCATCTCCGTGAAAGAAATGTTAGTTGCGTTGATCTCCAGGTATTTTACCGGATTTCCGGGCGGCGGCGTGTTCACACTTCCGGGCATGGATATACCGGAATTTTCCAGTATCATTTTACCGTTTGTCGAGTCCCCGGATATCCGCAGGCTTACTGAGAGGTTTTTCGTATCCATGGCATCATAGTTGATTTCCGCATTGGGAACATCTCTCCACCTGACAAAATTCACATTCTCTTTCGTTTTCTGCTGTTCGCCTGCTACGATTATGGTTATTGACCCGGAAAGCGGTTTGCCTGCACTATCCAAAAATGTGATGTCACCGCTCGTGCGCTCTTCCTCGGTCCGTGTCAGAACCGGAGGAAAATATACCAGTGCCACTACTATCCCGGCCAGTAACACGAACATCAGCACTATAAATCTTATGTTTACCTGTCCTGCCTTATCACATAAAACACTCATTTATCGACCTTGTTTTTTCAACGGTTCTGTCCTATTTAATCCTATCATTAAAAGGGTATGTTCGACTATTATTTGTTTTATAATAAATAGATTTACATTTAAATGATATTTTCGGAAATGGATGGATATTCCCAAAGACTTTTGGTTCCCCGGCACCAATTAAAAAATATATGAGAAACTCCGAGGTGGCCCGGCTCTTATACGACATAAGCGAGCTTCTTGAAATAAAGGGTGAAAATACATTCAAAATAAGGGCGTACTCTAAAGCAGCGCGAGCAATTGAAGGCAGTACCGGGGACATAGAAAAAATAGCTGAAGAGAAAAGATTGAAACAAATCCCGGGGGTCGGGGAAAAAATCGCCGAGAAAATCGAGGAATACCTTGCCACCGGTAAACTCGGGTTTTATGAAGAACTGAAAAAACAGGTTCCCGGAGAGCTGCATGAGCTTCTGAAAATACCGGGGATAGGCCCGAAAACATTGCAATTCCTTTATTCCGAGCTTGAAATAAAAACAGTTGAGGAGCTTGAACGGGCGGCAAGGGAGCACAGGCTGAGAAGACTCACCCGATTTGGGGAAACCAAGGAGGAAAATATACTCAGGGCGATCGAAAGATATAAACAGCGAAGCACCAGGATCCCGCTGGGGACAGCGCTTCCCCTAGCCAAGGAAATCGCAGAGGCACTGAAAAAATCAGGATTCGTAGAGAATATCGAGCCTGCCGGGAGCCTGCGCAGGAGAAAGGAAACCGTGGGAGATATCGACATCCTGGCAACATCAAAAGATCCAGAGGCTGCGATTGAAGCGTTTGTGAATCTGCCCATGGTTAAAGATGTACTGGGAAAAGGTTCGACAAAGGCAACCATAGTTACGAGGGAAGCGATACAGGTCGACCTCAGGATAGTGGAAAGAAAATCATTCGGGACATCGCTCCAGTATTTCACAGGCTCAAAAGAACACAATATAAAGCTCCGTGACATTGCAAGGCAGAAGGGGCTGAAGCTCTCGGAGTACGATCTTGAAGAAGTTTCTACGGGGAGGAGGATATATTGCGAAAGCGATGATGAAGTCTATGAAACGCTGGGACTTCTGCCGATCCCCCCTGAAATAAGAGAGGACGCGGGCGAGATTGAGGCGAGCCTGGAGGGAAAACTGCCCAGGCTTGTTGAACCGGGGGATATAAAAGGCGACTTTCATGTACATACGGACTGGAGCGAAGGAACCAATACAATTCCTGAGATGGTGGAAGCTGCAAGAAAGCTTGGATACGAGTATATCGCGGTAACGGATCACTCCCGGGCTATAGGCATTACCAATGGCCTTGACGAGGAAAGGATGGTTGCCCAGATAGACGAAATCCGTAAATTAAATGATAACCTTCCGGACTTCCATATCTTTACAGGCACTGAAGTTGATATAAAATCCGACTCAAGTCTTGATTTCCCGGACAGTATACTCAGGCAGATCGATGTCGTGGTTGCTGCGCTGCATACCGGGCAGAGGCAGACAAGGAGGGAGATCACGGGACGACTTATAACCGCAATGGAAAATGAGAACGTGGATATAATCGCTCACCCAACCGGAAGGATCATCGGGGAACGGGAAGCATACGATGTGGATATCGATGCGCTGCTGGACGCCGCGGCGAGTACAGGCACAGCACTTGAGATCAACGCTTATCCGGGCAGGCTTGACCTCAGCGATGTCAACGCGCGGAAGGCAAAAAGCAAGGGCGTGGTACTTTCGATCGGCACTGATGCCCATAACATGGGGCATCTCGGATTCATGGAGTTCGGGGTGAATGTGGCCAGGATGGGATGGCTTGAAAAAGGGGATGTGATGAATACGAGGAAAGCCGGGGATGTGAAGTTCAAGGATTAAGAG
>CABMIA010000072.1 GCA_902386085.1 uncultured archaeon | reverse complement strand
GTCTGATACTCCTTGTTATTCTTCAAAACCCAGTAAACAATCCTCAATATTTTAGCAGCAACCGCATTCAAGGCGGAATAATGATGCTTTCCTTCACTTTTCTTTTTATCATAGAACCGTTTTAAGTTCTCATCATTCTGTATAGCTGTGTTCGCTGCCAGGAATAAAGCATGTCGGAGCAAAGGAGAACCTCTTTTAGATATCCGTCCAGAAGTATTCTGGAATCTTCCAGATTGGCTAACTACCGGATCAAGTCCAGCAAAAGCAATCAATTTCTTAGCATTTGAAAACCTGTCAACATTCCCAATTTCACCAAGAATGATGGGACCCAATGTATCAGCAATATCAGGTATTGACATTATTTTTGAATCGATATGTTTCATCATTTGGTCTATTTTAACCTCAATTAATTCGATCTGTTCATCGCATAATTCCAGCTGAGTGATAAGGTTTTTAATTTCCACGGTGACGATTGAATCGATTTCAGGTATCATCAATACATTCCCCGCATGATTTGTATATTTCTTCAGCTTTTTGGCGAGATATTTTCGATCTACTCGCTTTTTTGACAAGTTCATAAAATTCCTCAATGGATTTTGCCCTCACTTTTGAAGGTACAGAATATTTTTTCAAGATTGCAATCGATGCTGCTCCAAAAACTCTCTTCATTACATTTTCATAACCAGGCCAGATGGCATCGATATTACGTACCATCTGAACTTTGCACAAAGTTTGTTTTTCTATCAGGCGATGCCGTACCCTGACTAATTCTCTCAATTGAATCAGATCCAAATTATGTAGATCACTGACTTGTGGAGGTAAAGAATGACGAAGCATATCTGCTATTATAGCTGAATCTATCGGGTCAGTTTTGGTCTTTCGAATATTCATTTTCCGAAATCCATTTGTTTGAATGGGATTGTATAACTTGACCTTATATCCATCTCTTTTCAGGGCAGAATATAGGGGAAGAGAATAGATTCCTGTTGCTTCCATTCCGAAAACAACATCGCTCTTTCCTGGTGTTCTGGATTTTATACTTTCAATTGTTTCATACAAATGACCTAAATCTGCTTTATTATTTCCAATTATAAACCGCTGGATCAAATCGTTCCCCAATTGGTCTTTTATGCAGACATCGGATTTTGATTTTGAAACGTCTATGCCGACATATATCATTGCTGTGGTCTTCATTTATCTCGACCTCATTGATTTTATTTTATAAGTCAGATCGAGAGAGTCATGTCCCTCCTCCATCCTTTCGTACATAAGTTCGCGAATAATATGTGGTACATTTATCTATGTCCAAAACGTACTTATTCATGTTTGAAAAGGATGAGAGGGCAACAGGTTAATCTACGGGAACGGATCCCAAACGCAATGTTTGTTACCCTCTCGACCTACTTTTATGTAGGTGCAAGAATGCTTTATTACTCTCGCAAGGATGTTGTATATACGAACACAGATTTATTGCGCTGATTTCTGTTTTCATAATGGTTGTTATTTCAAGTCAAAAAAAAGGAATCGGATAATAATGGCTATCAGCACGACAATCAAAACCATACAGGACATAATGAGAAAAGATGCTGGCGTAGATGGGGATGCGTAGCGCATAAGCCAGCTTGTGTGGATGATATTTCTTAAGATTTTTGAGGATAAAGAGAAGGAATATGAACAACTTGAAGATAGATACCATTCTCCCATTCCTGAAAAACTGCGATGGCGCAACTGGGCGGCTGACCCTGAGGGGGTAACGGGTGAAGAGCTGCTGGATTTTGTGAATAATGAACTGTTCAAGAAGTTAAAAAACCTGAATGCACCGTCTGACCGGCGCGGGATTGTGGTGCGCGATGTCTTCGAGGATTCATACAACTACATGAAATCAGGAACCCTGATGCGGCAGGTCATCAACAAGATTAATGAGATCGATTTTAACAGCTCTGAAGACAGGCATCTTTTCGGGGATATTTATGAGCAGATACTGCGCGACCTCCAGAGTGCAGGGAATGCAGGTGAATACTACACGCCGCGAGCTATCACGCAGTTCATGGTGGATATTGTTGATCCGAAGCTTGGTGAGAAAATCCTTGACCCGGCGTGCGGCACTGGGGGTTTCCTGGCCTGCGCTATCAATAACATCCGCAGGGATTACGTGAAAAGCGTAGAGGATGAGAAAATACTCCAGAAATCCATAAACGGAGTTGAGAAAAAGCCCTTGCCACATCTTCTTTGTGTCACGAACATGCTGCTTCATGGCATCGAAGTCCCATCACAAATCCGGCACGATAACACACTGGCGCGCCCGTTGCGTGATTACGGCTCTGCGGACAGGGTGGACGTGATAGTCACAAATCCACCATTCGGAGGCATGGAAGAGGACGGCATCGAGTCCAATTTCCCGGCGGCATACCGGACGCGTGAGACCGCCGACCTTTTCCTTCTCCTGATCATGCACCTCCTGAAAGAAGGAAAGCGCGGCGCCATCGTCCTGCCCGACGGCACGCTGTTCGGGGAGGGCGTGAAGACGCACATCAAGGAAAAATTGCTGGCAGAATGCAACCTTCATACAATTGTGCGCCTGCCCAATGGTGTTTTCAGTCCATATACGGGCATCAAGACAAACCTGCTTTTTTTCACAAAAGGCGAGCGGACAAAAGAGACATGGTTTTACGAGCATCCCTATCCGAACGGAGTAAAATCCTACAATAAGACAAAGCCCATCCGCATTGAGGAGTTTGAGCCTGAGAAGAAATGGTGGCATAATCGAAAGATGAATGAGCATGCATGGAAGGTATCGATAGACGAAATAAAAGCCGGCGGCTACAACCTCGATATAAAGAATCCGAGCGTGGTTAACAATGCGCATCGCGACCCTGAGGAATTGCTGACTGAATACCTGCTCATCGCGGTAATCGCAGAAATCCGAAGCGTTCTTAAGCAGGAACTAGAATCGGTGTTTTCCATAATAAATCACCTGAACGCTGAGATCTTTTTCGATAATTTTGAGCTACTTGCGAGTTCGCCTAACGCCTGTTAAGAAGCTACGCGAGCTGATTCTGCAACTGGCGTTGCAGGGGAAGCTTGTGTCCCAAGATGATAAGGATGAGTCTGCAATATAGATTTTGAAAAAAATAGAATTTGATAAGAATAGATTAATTCAACAAAGAAACTTGAGATTGCCAAATATCTCGGAAAAAAAAGAAATACAAAAATTAAAATTCAAAATTCCAGAAAATTGGTGTTGGTATCGATTATCCGATGTAGTTTTTTTTCAAGAAGGTCCTGGAATTCGGAATTGGCAGTTCAAATCTCAAGGGATAAAACTTCTAAATGTTCAAAATATTCTTGCCAATGGCAATTTGTTCTTAGAAAATACAAATAAATTTGTTTCAGAAGACGAATTCAATGAAAAATACAAACACTTCTTAATAGAAGAAGGTGATCTTTTATTTGCAGCATCGGGAGGAAGTTGGGGAAAAAGTGTGTGGTTTAAAAATCCCGGATATGGAGTCATGCTTAATACCAGCACAGTTAGATTAAGATTTTATTCTTATAAATTTGAACCGAATTATTTGAAATATTTTTTAGATAGTTCGTTTCTTAAGAAGCAAATGGAATTGCAACTCGTGGGACAGCAACCAAATTTTGGCTCAACACACTTATCGAGAACTTATATTCCAATACCACCATTTGAAGAACAGCGCCGCATCGTCGCCAAAGTCGATCAGCTCATGTCACTCTGCGATGAACTCGAAGCCAGGCTCGCGCGCTCACAGCGGACAGCGAGAGGTTGATGGAAGCGGTGGTGAGCGGACTGATTGGGAATGAAACGATAGAACGCGGATTACGCGGATTCGCACGGATAAAAAAATGGTCAATTGATGCGGATTCCCGCTTAATAAATCTGTGTTTATTTGTGTTCATCTGTGGTTATTATTTAATTTATAAAATAATAACTCCATTTGTGATATGCCTTTGAGCTTGCATGGGTTTCTGTTTGCGCGCCAGAATTTTATAAATATAAATTAATAGTTTATATTGAAAATATTCTTATTGAGATTTTGGAAGACGAAGCATTCAATAATATCTTCGTTTTCCTGCGATGAACTCGAATCCAGGCTCGCGCGCTCACAGGCGGACCGCGAGAGGCTGATGGAAGCGGTGGTGAGCGGAATGATTGCGGATTGAAACGAAGAAACGCTGATGGCACGGATACGCGCGGGTGCGCCGAGCAAAGCTCGTAGTCGCCAGCTGGTGAAAATCCAGCATGAGGAAAGGTTAGCCGTCCACCTCATAACTGAACCCCACACCCTGTCTGGTAACAGACTGATGTGAAGCTGGGGGGAAGGGATACCAGGCCGCAATATAATGGAAGTGAAGGTTATAAGCCCCGAAATTCTGACGATCTTGGAAGCCGAATTTATCCATGTAACTGAAGGCAGCAATCACAACATCGCTATTAAGCAACTCCAGTCTTGGAATATAGCGGAGAGCTCTGCGGCACGGCAAGGTGATGTGAGTCCAACGGGGTCTAAGACCGCAGCATGGTATCAAAAGGAGACTATGGGAACTCGGGAGACCCAGAATGTTCTCTCAAAAGGAGTATGTTACATCAAGCCTATAAACGGTAAGAATCTACAAATAGCCATTCTGGGAGTCGGATCAGTTCGTAGTACCATTGAAGCAGGGTAATTCCTGTGGAGGGAAGGGGCTGACAGAAGTTACGAGTGACATCAGGGGCACATCTTCCACACTCAGAGGTGGGGAATAGATGACAACAAAACTGATGTCTAAGACTCAACAAGAGGATGT
>CABMIA010000071.1 GCA_902386085.1 uncultured archaeon | reverse complement strand
GGACGCTTATGGAGGGATCAAGGCTATTTTCAGTAGCAATATTTCTGTTGGAAATGACACCATCACAGCAGGGAATGGTTCGATAAACGCTTCATTGAATGTTAGCATAAAGGATAAGACATTCATAAGTGTGAGTGTCGATTTTGAACCCAAGAATATAATCTCAGGCCAGAAGGTCAATGTCACAACCATTATCTCTGTTGAAGGCGATACACCCGCTACACGGCTTGCTGCGAATGCCATGCTCGTGCTCGACAATACAGGCAGCATGGACCCGGATTACTACGCCGGGACTCCTGCGGATATCCTGCTTTTGAGTGATAATTCAGGAAGTATGTCCGGTCAAATTGCCAATGTAAGAAAAGCAGAAACAAATTTTACCAGGAATCTTGTAAGTAACGACAGAGCTGGACTTATAAAATTTTCATCCAATGTTGGGGTTCCGGGTTTATCCCGAAACATCACAGATATCCAGAAACAGATCAACTCCCAATCAGCAAGCGGATACACCTCAACACCACTGGCAATACAGACAGCTAAGAATTATCTGGTCAACAATACCCGCCCGGGTGCCCGTCCGATAGTTATCCTGTTGTCTGATGGATTGCCGACAAAATCTTTTGATGGTATTTCTGTTGACCCAAACCCGAGAGCTGTATTCGAGGCAATAAACGAATCCAATAGTGCCAAGAAAACGATTATAAATAATGATACTTTTATTAAAATATATACTATATTTTTTAACACCGGTGATCCCAGCGGCAGTGATACCCTAAAAGCTATTGCGAGTCCTGATAGCTATTATTATGCTACTTCGTCCAACATAGATGAGGTATATGACAATATCGCACAGCAGATAAGTGATTTTGACATCTCCGCACGACAATACGGATCCGACGGATTCTCGCCCTACAATTACATGGCAACTGGTGTGGTGGATAGTTCGAAAAACTGGTCGGATACAATTCGTCTCGATGAGAATGTGACTGATTTTAAAGTCCAGGTAGATAATCCTGACGCGGCTTTTACTTTGACCTCACCCGACGGGACGATATATCCGAGAGCCTGGGAATCAGGTTTGCTCAATCGCACAGGCTATTATAATGTGTCGGCTAATTCAAGTAAGGGTCGCTATATATGGATTGAACCGGTAAATGACACCTATTACCCGGATCAGGATAAGATAATCCGGATTCCCCAGGGAACCTGGACAATAAAAGTAATAACAAATAAAGCAAGTAATGTGACTTTCAATATCACAACGTATATTGATAAGATAAGCGCAGTGATGATCGCTTCGCATGCGTTCATATCAAGTCTTGATGCTACGAAAGGCGACCGCGCAGGACTTGTGACATATAGCAATATCCCGAATCCCCCAGGTACCGTCAACGGCACCAGCCAGAGCAGCTACCTGCTCAACGGAAGCACCTGGGATGGATACTTTGTGGGGAACACACCCAGGAAGACCTATATTTTGAATTTTACTGGCAATGATTGCATTAAATCACTTAACGGGATTGGTGAATGTTATATTATCGTGAATGGGAGATATGCAAAAGATTTCGGAGGACCTACCGGGGGTAGCGGGGCGAAGAACTATTCCGTAGATATAACCGATCTTGTTCTTAACGGATCCAATACAGTATCTTTCTATAATTACTCTTATATTTATGCTGCAAACCCTGGGCCAAAATCTTCCATAAGATATATCAATATACTTGAAAACGGACTTTCAAAGTACTGGTTCCAGAACAGCTCGAATGTTTATTTGGATGACGGTCCGGCTTCATATGCCTTTAATATATCATTTAGCACCACCTTTAACCTCGGATGGCCTAATCCTTCTGATAACCTTGACTTTTATTTATACCAGGGCGGAACTCTCTTGAATAAATCAACCGGAACGGCTGGAAATAATGAATCCTTTAAAGCCACTATTTACCCTGATAAAATTTACTATGTAGAGGTAAACGGTACAAAAATATCAAATGAGACAAATTTTACATTAACTGCGGACCAGATGCTGACCTGGAATAGTTACACTGCAAATGTTACCGCCCCTCTTGAGTTATCCAATATATCCCAATCATTTGATGCGCTCAATACCTCAATAGACACAATGACCGCGGTAGGGCTTACCGCGATAGATGAAGGGATATATGCGGCAAATAATGAATTCCCCAACCAGTCCGTCCGTCCGACCATGGTTTTAATGACCGACGGTCTTGACAATGCCGGATACAGGTCATTGCTCAATGAAGCCAACCGCGCCAGGGATAACAACACTGTGATATACACCATTGGTTTTGGGAATAACCAGTCAGAGATCGATCCAGTGCTATCCCGGATAGCCGATACCACAGGCGGACAATACTATTTTGCACCAAATACAACAGTCCTGAAGAGCATATTCCGGGGTATTGCCTCAAATTTAACAAACTTCACAGTCAGTAACACAATGCTTAACCTGCTCTTACCCAGGAACTATATTTCAGGTCTTTCACTGGCAACTTCAACGTATATCGCGAACAGCAGTAATTTTACATCAAATAAGAGTTATAACTTCAATGTACCCACTTATCCAGGAAAAGGTAATGCAGAGCCCGCTATTTTTTCAACAGGGAATATATCCAGGCTTTCATGGAATCTGCCCAATCTCACTGTAGGTGATAAATGGGGCGTATGGTATCAGTTGCAGGTCAATGGCGCAGGATATGTTCCTCTCGTCCTGCCGGGTTCGAATATTACATTTTTCGATATGGAAGCAAATCAGACTATCATAATTACAATTACTAATTCTGCAGGCTCGGACGTTGGCGGGAATGCCGCAGGCGTGAACTATATCGCACTTGGCAATATGCAGTTAAATGCAAATCCCCCAGCCGTGTTTACCGGCGAGCCATCCAGTATAATGGTAACTGCGACATATACCGATGGCAATCCGGCAATTGCCAATGTGACATTGGATACTGATCTTGGATATTTCAACAACTTAGAAAATCCTTTAAATAATATGACAATAAGCGGCTCAGGGTTTGTTAATTTCACAAGCACCACCGCCGGAACGGCTCGCATAGATGCTACAGGCAGCAATGGAAATAACAGTGTGCCGGGCAATTTGGTTATCGTGGTGAAACCCAAAGGTAAGATAATAGTAAGCTAAGTTCAGCACCATTCCCGGCCGACCTTTTTTTCCGGTGATCTTATTTTCCTATATTTAATTTCATTAATTTGGCATTCTCACCGTTATTATAATATTCACGGGCAATTCCAATCCTGTAAAACCCATGTCTTTCGTAGAACCGTTCGGCTTTGGTGTTGCTTTCCCGGACTTCCAGGATGATCTCCCCGGCCCTAGCTTTCCTGAAAACATCGATCATCTCTTTTAAAAGAAGACTTCCAATCTTGCGGTTCTGAAATTCCGGGTCCACCGCAAGTGAAAAAATGCGCCCTGTTTCTTCAGAACCCATGAAGCCTACAATATAACCTTTCACTACTCTATTGATTTCAGCTACGATAAAACCATCAGAGCAGGTCTCATAGAATTCCATATAATAAAAAGGGTCATGCTCGTTAAAAACCTTTCTTTCAATATCGATAACCCCTGGAAAATCGTCAGGTTCGAATTTTCTGATGATGATCAATCTGTCACCATTCAGCCTAAAGGCGTTCCGGGTTATAAAAGGTGATGCATTGACATTTTGCCAGAGACCACATGATGTAAATTCTTGAAGTGAGTTTCAATATCAACGGCTAATTTTCGATTGAAGAAAAAAATAACGGCTCTCCTCTCAAAGAGAGCCATTTACGATATTATTTTCGCGCCAGGCTTGTAACAATCCCCCGCGAAATATTCAATGAATTGTTCAGCTCCTTTTTCACTTCGTTCCTGTTGTGGAAGCCCATACTGTTTTCTGCCTGGGCATAATACTCCCAGCGAACGAGAGCTTTCCTGTAATCCTGCACTTCTTTATCGACGTTCTTGCCGGCAGCCCTGGATTGGCTGATTGCCTTCTGAGCATCAAACAGCGCTATTTGCGTTTCATTCTGGAGATCAAAGATTTCATCCTGGATATTCTTTATATCCTGAAGTCTCGCAGACACAGGTTGATTCATGTGACATCTGGCACAGGGATTGATCCCTCCGGATTTAATATATTTGACCGGAGAGGCAAACCAGTGGCTTGTATATTTCTTACCTGCCGGGTTCATGATACCTGGCGCATGGCAATCCTTGCAGGTGGCACCCTCTCTCATCATCCCCCCGTTTTGCATGCGTGACATTCCCATGCAAGTTGCATTATACATAACGCTGTTCCAGAAAACCTCTGCCTCAGGATGCTGGCTTTTTATCAGTGAAATATTGATGGGATACAAGGCATTACCCGGATAGTAACCCCGTGCGCCCGGATTTATGTTCTGCCAGGGGCTTACGCCTGTACCATGAATCCAGTCCTGGTTATAGTCAAAGAGGTTGGTGTACATGGTTTCAATTTCCCCCACCTTTCCCCAGGGCCAGAAATTCCTGTCAATTCTATCCACTGCACTGTAGCCGCCGACGTATTCGACATGGCACTGAGCGCATATTGCGATTATCTTATCCTGGCGGGTCGCCTTGCTAAAGTCCTTAACCTGAGACCCGCTCCTGGAGTAAGGATTGATCCCACGCTGGGCGATTGACCAGATCAATGGCTTCTGGATCAAGCGAAGCCTGGCATTATGAGGATCATGGCACATGTTGCATAGAACGCCGGCATCAATGGATGGTTTATTCTTAACCTGATCGAGCCCGTCGAATGCCATGGCTTCAAGCGTAGCCCATATCCAGTTCCTTGCTTCTTTTGCTTTAGTTAAATTGGAATCAACACCGGTAGCAGTTGCACCGGGGTAGTCGAAGCTTGTATAAATCCTGCCGTCTGGCAGTTTGACCACGGTCTTCACCTGGTGGAGAGGCTGGTTTAGCGTGTCTGTATATGTTGAGACCTTTGTTCCTGCGGGTACGGTGATCGTGAGTGTAGCGGGATCATGCCCGATGGCGATCGCCTGGGTTATGTTCTGCGTGTTCTTGATAGTAATTTCCCTTGCAGGGTAATTGACTGCACCGTTGATGCCCATGTAGTATGCTACCTTTGTCCCATGACACACAAGGCATGATTCAGACTTGGGTCTGATAGTATTCTGGGCGTCGATCTGATTGTACATCATGGGTCTATTTTCGTAGGTCTCGAGCACGAACGGATGGCCATCTATAATGGCATTCCAGTACGGGAAATCCAGGGTTTTCGGCCAGACGCTCGGCGGATTCAAGCTGCCTTTATAAAAGGTCTTTCCTGGTACGTCTTTGAGGAAACTGGAATATTGGTCAGGATGGCATCCTTTACAGATTTCCATGTCAAAATGAACTGCAGGATTCATTGCCTGGTTTTTCGTATCTTTAAGATGTCCTGTCGTCCCCTCATGGCAGGTATCACATATAAGGGTTGAATGCCTCGATGCTGTGAGATTGTTAACTTGCACCGGGTGACATCCGGCACACTTTTCGTTGAGAGCAGATGCAGGGATGATAACAATGTACAGGCTGATTAGCGCGGCTGCTAAGAGCAACAATTTTCTTTTCATAGTTCTCCTCCTTATAACTAATGCGCAGTCTCCCCGCTAGCTAATTCAGTTGAAATTCTATCATAAACTTAACCAATGACATTCCCACTGAATAATTAACGGCGAAACTCCCTTTTTCCCATTTTTATATAAACTTTATGCGTAATCATATTAAAGCATTTCTACGGAAGGGCTTTGCCTGCTGCTGCTGATCCCAATCGACAGTCTTTTAGAATCAATCCTGAATGGGATATACAACCCAAGTTTGACAATTTTAAATTCATGTTGAATGAATCTTCGATTTACAAGGTTCATCAAAATCTCATTTTAGTATCTATTTTTTGAATATAGATTTGGCAGTCTTTTTATCGCCGACCTAATGTTGTTTTTACGTTTTTACCCATTTATTCCATATGAGTTTGACACTTATATCAACGGTTATGGAATGCGGTTTTTATTATTTTTAACCAGTTTTTAGTCTATCAATTTGACAGTTCATTGTTTATCGACTGATTGTGTTTTTTAAGGTTTTTAATTATTTACTTATCCGCAAATTGGCAGTTGAGACGGGTAGAGAAAAACCAGAAAAACACCAAAAAACAGCATGGTGAATTTGACAGTTGGAGCAAATATAAGAAAAAAAACTAAAATATACACATTTTTGCTAATTTTAACCCCGAAAATAAGCTTATTTCAGTACAAAATTCAAAATTTTACAAAAAAATAGCCATGAAAAGGTATGGAAAGAGTCGAATATTTTGTAACTGTCAAATTGATTTTCCTGCCAAAAAAGTGGATATGTCAGATAAATCGGATTTTAAACTGTCAAAGTCAGGATACAAATTATATTTTATGCCCAACATATCGGTTTCTGAACCTTTCCCGGTAATACAGGATAATAAAAAAAATTGGGGTAGGCTATTGCCTACACCTCCATTGCAGTCTTTAGGACGTCTGCCTTTGATATTTTTCCGTGATGTATGTTCTTGACATGCTGCTGTGCGACTGAGACTAATTCCTCTTCATTCTCGCTTCGAACCATGAAGTCGCAGTCAACCCCCGCAGCCCTGCAGGAAATTTCTTTCGTCATATTAGCTAACCTCCCTGATTATTATTAGGATTGGAAGCTGATATATTTTATGGTCTTTAAAAGTCAGTGTGCAAAATATTGTAGACTTACGGAAGTTTTTCCATGAATTCCATGGCCTTCTTTTCGCCATAGGCCATCATAGAATGTATGAACGGCTGGCTGCGGTCAAGCTTTGATGCCGTATCAAGGTCGCGGAGCATCTCGATCCTTCTCACGGAGATCCGTTTATACCTGCCCTGCGGAAGGTAACCGGAATCCACCCACTTGTTGACTGAATCAATGAAATCCAATTCCTGGTTGAGTGAGAGATTGCCTGAAAGTTCATTACGCCTGTCAGTGATCTCTTTCGTTGATCTTGGCTCTTTCTTCCGTGTTTCGGGATTTATCTGTATCACCCATATTTCATCAGGTTTTACACTGGCATCGGGGTCCTGCACGAAATCACGAATTGGAGGATTCTGCGAAAAAAGCCCATCCCAGTACACCGTACCATCTATCCCCACCGCCCTGAAGAACGTCGGTAAGGCAGCGGAAGCAAGAATCCCATCCACCCCGATCTCCGAATTCCTCAAGACCTTAAATTTCCCGGAGAGCACATCTACTGCGCCTACGAGCAGAACAGGACTAGACGATCTTGAAAGCGTCTTTATCTTATCGAAATCAACATTTTTTTCCAGAAGGCTCCTCAGGTAATCCTGCGCCCAGGAAGGATATGTATAAGGGCTGGCCTCGGGTATTGCAACGACATCCTGCAGCCTCGCAGTCCCTACAGTCAGGTTGTTCAGGAACATGTCCCACAATGAACTCGCTGAATTCTCAGTCCAGAAAGAATCCAGAAGCCTGACCGCTTCATCCCTGTCGTCCGTCAACAGCCCGTACCATGCGAGCAGCGCACAGATAGCGCCGCCCGAAGTGCCGCTCAGCGCGACGATCTCGTAGTTTCCATTCTTTTCCCTGAGGATTGTTTTCAGTACCCCGGCAGTGAAAGCCGTATGGCTCCCGCCGCCCTGGCATGCGATAGCAACGCGTACGCTATCGTTTTTTACATTCTTTACCATAATTTAGCCCCCTTATTGATATTTATACAGGTTCTGGCTTTAAATATTTCGTTTTAAGTCAGATTGTTTCAATTCGATAAAATCCGAAAATCCTTTGAAAAATGTTGTTATTGTCCTGACGTTGCCTTACGTTACCTTATATTGTCACTTTAATGGATAGCGTTAATTTAATATATTAGCATGGTTAAATAATTGATCTATGCGTTGGGGGAGAAAATCATAGGGACACAAAAATTTCCATCGGTTATAACTCCGAATTTAGGTTGCCCTAAAATAATCTCAGTAGATGAAATCCTTCAGGGCAAGGCAACAATTGATATCATTCTTGCAGATCAATCCGGCGAACTATTTTATAGTGACGATTTATTTAAAGATGCTTTTGAACTGGTGCCCTCATTTCCGGAAGATAAGACTAATCATATACAACTGGAGATTAACGGTCATCCTGAAGAGATAACAGAATGGAATAAACTCTTCGATTTTTCGAATCTTGAAGAGACTCAATTGCTGATAAGCAGCGAACTTCACTATAATGTATTTGGCGAGGGAACAAAATACTGGCTCGTCAGGGCTGTGCCAAAAGCTTCCGGTTCGGAGAAGATCGGATATGAAACTTTTTTGCGACAAAATAAGAATGAAATATTGTTACCAACTTTATACGATCTGGTCTTTACCGATAATTCTAAGCGAAAAAAAGTGAACTATCATGCAATCCAATTTGTTGAGAATTTTAAGAAGGGCTTTAATTTCATTCACCTGACCGACCTGCATCTTGCCCAGCGCAATGATGAGATCTTAGGTGAGGTATTGAAGGAATGTAATAAAGCGGTTAGATTTAGAGATGAAATCAAAGAGAATTATATCAACTTTAATGATAATTTTAGAAGATTCATACATATTGCCAATGAGCTTGCAGATAAGGGTGAACTGGCTTTCGTAATGATCACAGGGGATATAGTGGATTTTGTCGGTCACGGCTGGGAAGATAATATCAGCGAGTCAGAAAACAACTGGAAAATATTTTTCAATATAGTAACAGGCCAGGGGACTGAAAGTAACAAAAAGTTCCAATTGCACGATGGAGATAACAAGCTGGAAATATTCAATAGGGGATTAAGGGTTGCGATATTTACATCTACGGGCAATCATGATTGGCGCCTGCATCCATACAGCTTGCTGCCTTACATTCCCGGCAAGGAGGGAGCCTGCGAAAAATTTGGTCTTAAAAAAGAAGAGGCAGAGAATTTCAATTACAGGTCATTCGATTCTTCCGAGTATCCGGCAGATGATCGAAAGAAGCTGGCAGACGAATTGAATAAAGAATCCTTAATGAGACTGAATATGAATGCGCTGGATGAAGGCTGGATAAAGGATACAACGAAGTGGGGAAGAAGAATTTTTGATGATTTCTGGGGACGCGTTCTGAGCTGGCAGGGCGCTCTTGCAGGAGGTCTTGGCAGCGGAGGATTCCTGAGCTGGATCAATAGTCTTTCGGATAAAATCAGGATATTTATCAATCCCCTTCTAATCGGCTTCATAGGCCTCATAGGATTTTTTTTGCCTTTAACGTTAAAATGGTACGCAGAGCGCAGGCTGAGGAAGATTATTGATCTGCTTATCGATAATCCCTTACATGCCGAGGTTAAGGCATTGCATTATTATTTTACGCATATAAACCCGTACTTCGATTACGCATTCAGCATCGGGGATAACCACTTTATCCTGATGGATACCGGGGCTGATGTGGTAACTATCACGGCTGAAGACCTTATGGACGAGAAGAAGTTAGAGGATTTAAAAAAGATAAGTATCCAGGATAATCTCCTGGGTTTTTCCCCTGATACCATGGCTTTCGATGACAGGGAGGCATACTATAACTGGTCCCAGATCGTGTGGCTTGACAGGGTCCTTTCTGCCGCCAGCCAGAAGGCAAAGACAGGCAGGATCATCCTCGGTCTTCATGCCCCGCCTGTAAACCATGACCCGAAATGCAATATGGATGAGTTGCTCGAAGATAACAAAAAAAATGGGTATATCCCTGAAAAAACCTGCAATCTTACATATGGGACTATCAACCATTTCCTGAGCCAGTTCTTCTTCCTCTGCCTGGGTTTACGTGAAAATCCTAATAGGAAAAACCTGCTGCTAAGCAGCGATTTAAAGAAGGTTGACCTGGTTCTTTCAGGTCATGTCCATACAAATGCTGAATACAGGCTTGGAATTGAGGAAGAATCAAAGGAGAATAAAATAAGAATTTACTACGATAAATATAGCCGGAATCCTGAACAGTTCGATGAGAAAAAGCCATTTCTTTTAGTGACCGCATCCTGTGGTCCTCAATATAATAAAGATTATATTACACCATACTGGAGAATGGTCAGGATAGATGGAAAGAATCGAATCACGAGCTTTAGCACTGAAAATTTGAGAGAGTGGTTAAAACATGATACATAGCACATACTGAAAACGTCCCGAAGGGTTGTTCTTCAATCATAAAGGCACTATCACACTATCAGAAACTATTAAATATTTATAAATTAACTGAATACATTTATGAAATAGGATGGTTCTTATGGCGATGTTTGTGAAGGAGGAGAGAGTAGATTCATTTGATAAGTTTATTGAAGTTACCTTAAAATTGAATTTACGTATCGACCTTCCAGGCAAATCTTTTACAATTTATCGAGGACAAGAAATAGATAAGTCACTTTTACCCTCAATCGCAAGAGACAGCTCTTTGTCCTTAGAAGAGATATTAAAAAAAGAAAAGGATATTTTTGAGGAATTTAGAAGACTCTCTTATCCCTATTTGGATTCAAATTTACAATCTGATGACGAATGGGTTTTGCTTGCTCTTGCCCAGCATCATAGGTTACCAACAAGATTATTAGATTGGACTAGAAATCCATTGGCTGCTTTATGGTTTGCATGCATAAAAGATAAGGAGAAAGATGATGACTCCGATAGAATAGTTTGGCTGTTAGCTGTTAATGAAAGCGACATAGTTAATTTAGTTACGAAAGCTGAATCTCCATTTGCACAAAATAAAACCAAAGTTTTTAGACCAAACCATATCACTAAAAGAATAACCAGTCAGAATGGTTGGTTTACAGTTCACACCTTTGAAAAAGGTAAGATTATCCCTTTGAACGAGATTGTAATATATTCTCTAAGGATGATTAAAATAAGAATACCAGAGACCATAAGAAATGATATTTTAAATAAATTGGACATAATGGGCATAAATAATCTTTCTTTATTCCCTGATTTAGAAGGTCTCAGTCAATATTTAAAATGGAGAAACAATATAAAATAAAGATTTTAAATATAGACGTTTGATTCTTGTAAATACCCGTATTAGATTCAAAAAATTTTATAGATAATAATAGTAACTACAATTCACCATAACCCTGTATATACGTAAAACAAAAAATTATATGCAGTTTTGCGGAGAAAATTAAAGTAATTAAAAAGAAATAAGAAAAGTATATATATTAAAAATGTGTGACAGATGAGGAGATAAATTATGCCTTCATGTCCAATTGATAATATAAATTTTCGGAGTTATAGAGATTTAGCGATACATTTAACAGGACATCTTTCAGAAGACCCTAAAATGATTCATAGAATAGATGTAAAGGTGCGCAAAGACCCTGAATTCAGAAAAGTATTGAAAGAAGAAATGCGTAAGCGTAGCAAACCAGAATTCATAAAAGAGTTGGAAAAATATTGGTAGCTATTAATCTGGACTTTTTTTATTTTTATTCTTTAAATTTAGATGAGCATTCAATAATGGATATGTGTTAGGAATGTTGTGTTGCCGAATAAGAAGGAGCAATTACTCGCTCCCCCTCTTCTAAGAACCGTACGTGAAAGTTTCCCTTCATACGGCTCAAGCATTTTTAACCCTTTATATCGGGCAACAGTTATTTGTTATGG
>CABMIA010000070.1 GCA_902386085.1 uncultured archaeon | reverse complement strand
TTTACATTATGGCGTTCAGTATACCATTATGGATAAATTGCCGGGGAACAACAGGTTGCTGAAAATTTCAATTGTAATAATTAGCTTGTTATTTATAAGTTCATCCCTTATTTTATTTGAAAGCATCGGAAAAATAAAACAGCAGGAAAAAATAATAAGCAATTTGACAGACCAGGCAGAGGTTCAAAAAGAGAAGATATCGCAGCTTGAAACAAGCGTCGTTAACCTGGAACAGAATTTATCCTCAAAAGAAGAAAGTCTAAAAAATGAGACACGGGCTGAGCAAAAACTTGAAATGGAACTGATAAACCTCACAGCGGTCGCCAGGGTGCAGTACGGTCTCCTTGCAGTGGACGAGAACAATGTAGGACATCTCATTCCGGTTGAAGTAATAATAAAAAACGGGAGTGGCAATCTGTTTCTTAATGTTGCCAATGTGCTTGTCGATGAGACGCTTCAATCCTCAGTACAGACCGCAGTGCATGTCGCCAGGGACATAGCGCGTAAAAGCCTTTCAGACAAAGATGTCCTGATCAATATCGAATCTCCTGCTGAAACGCGTGGTGTAGTAGTTTCAGGAGAAAGTGCAGGGGGCGCCATCACCCTGGCGACAATTGCGGCACTTGAGGGTAAAATGATCAAAAATAAAGTTTTAATGACGGGCACAATTAACGAGGATCATTCCATCGGGAGAATAGGTGCACCCAGGGAGAAAGCCCTCGCTGCAAAGGAAAATGGGGCCGTTATGTTTCTTGTTCCTGCAGGGCAGAAAATCGAAGTCGGGGATGTGGGTATTGAAGTCCGTGAAGTCGCTACCATAGAAGATGCGGAAAGCCTGGCGATATCATCCTGAGGATCCGGAATTTTTTATATTTAGTCTCCCCAGTAAATCCTGCCCGTTATTACCTCCAACCTTAAAACCAGGTCTGCTTCAAAGAAAGGAAGGAATCTCAGGTCTTTTAATGTAACATTATCGTAGAATATAACGAACCTGCAGGGCGTCCTCAGGTCTTTCAAATAACCAAAGAAGCTGCTTAGCTGCTGCCCGCCCGAGGCTGAAATTGAGGAAATATCGAAAAAGTGCGATAGGGAGTCCAGGACAATAAAATCCGGATTGGAATTCTTGAGATATTTTTCTATTAAGACTTTCATTTCATTCAGGTTGGCCGGAGGCTCTTCGAAAATGCATCCCTGTGTATCCCCCTTTTCAAACAGCATACTGGAGACGCAATCGACAACCAAGATCTTTGTGTTTATTTCCTTAAAATATGGCTTTAAAGAATCATTTGTCTTTGTGAGGGTGATATAAATTATTTTTCCGTAAGGCAAATTCTTAAGAAAATTCACTATCTCTTTAAAGTCCTCCGAATTGTGGATCAAAAAAAGTGTAGTCCAGAAAACAGATAGTGTTTTCCGCAGGTCGTTCTTGACATCTTTCCAGTAATTTACAGCCACAACTTCATAGTCTTTCATTGCAGGCTCCGGTATTTCTTCATGATCCAGATTACAGGGCTGCCCTTACGCGGCTCACAAGTTCAGGAACGTCAAATGGTTTTGTGATATAATCTTTAATTTTATATTCATTCATTAAAATTTTCCTTTCATTTTCCGAAAACCTGACAACAGTAACAAGTATTATCTTCAGGTTTTCAAGCCCCTTTTCTTTTAACCCGGTCAGGATATCTTTTGTTTTAAGTCCGGGCATCATCACATCGAGAAGAACAAGGTCAGGTTTCATGTTTTCCACTTTTTTAAGGAATTCCTCTCCGTTGTATGCCACCTCTGTTTCGTAATGCTCTATCTCCATGATATTTTTCAGTGTCTCTGCAATATCAATATTATCATCCACGATCATTATTTTCGCCATATTTTTTCACCTCATCCGGATTACTTCAAAATATCTGACGTTATATCCTCATCATGTTCGTACTTATACGGAATTGTAAACTGGAAGGCCGATCCTTTCCTGGGCTCGCTTTCTATCCAGATTTTTCCATTATGATAGGTTACTATTCTCTTGCATATTGCAAGCCCGAGTCCCGATCCCTCGTATTTTCGCGTATAACTTGAATCCACCTGCTGGAAAGGAATGAATAATTTCGCCTGGTCCTCTTTTTTGATCCCGATCCCATTGTCCCTGACTTTAATAGTTGCGTGGTCGGTATTACCTGAAAGTTCCACTTCCACTGTGCCGCCTGCGTCGGTGAACTTGATTGCATTGCTTATCAAATTTATCAGGACCTGGGTTATCCTGTCCTTATCGATAACTATCTCAGGGACATCATTTTCTTTCAATAACAGTGTCATGCCTTTCTCCTGTGCCTGGGGTTTCATTGTCTCAACCGTATTTTCAACGATCTCGTTCAGGCTTGCCCGAACCATGTTAAATTTCATCACCCCGGATTCCAGTTTTGAAATGTCAAGGACATCACCGATTAACCTGTCAAGCCTCTTTGTGTTCCTTAATATCATTTCAAGGCTTTTTCTCTGCTTTTCTGCGACATCCCCAAAATATCCTGCCAGCATCATCTGAAGCTGCGCATTCATAGGTGTTATGGGTGTCCGCAGCTCATGAGAAATAACGCTTAAAAATTGCGTCTTAACCTCATCCGCTTTTTTAAGCTCGATATTGGCCTGTTTGAGGCGCTCTTCGGCAACCTTGCGCTCGGTGATGTCCCTGGATACATGAATAACCTGGATAATCTTTCCTTTTTCATCAAGTATGGGGGACGTAGAGACTTCCACATATACCCTTGAACCATCTTTTTTATAATGCACATGCTCTGCCAATGAATGCATCCCGGTTTTCATGGTTTCAAGAAGGGGACAGGCATCATCAGGAGGCTGGCATGGACCGTGTTTTTGATGGGTTATTTCGTAACAGCACTTACCTATGGCGTCTTTTTCTTCCATGCCCACTTCTCTTAATAAAACGCTATTTACTCCCACGATTTTAAAATCGCGGACATCAACGATTGAAAGGGCATCGTTCATGCTGTTAATTATAGTCTTGGAGAATTCATTTGAGCGTTTGAGCGCATCTTCGGCGAGCTTGCGCTGAATGATTCCCACAATCACATCGGCTATGGCACGGAGGAATTCCTCCTCTCTTAAATTCCGGGAGTGTCCTTCTTTCACGAACAGGTTTATTATCCCGATTACCCGATTGGCAGACTTAAGCGGGATACAGTAATGACCGTGAGGAAATATTTCCTGGTACCTGTTCTCGTGCCGTTCATCCACGTGATCAACAAATTCTATTTCCCCC
>CABMIA010000069.1 GCA_902386085.1 uncultured archaeon | reverse complement strand
ATATAATCCCAGACCTGCTTTGAAGTCCAGTTTGCAAGAGGATTGAATTTAATGAGCTTGCCAGTCCCGAATGTTGGGTCCTTCTGGATGACAGGCACATTTGCCCTCGTCCCCGGGCTCTGGTCTTTGCGCTGCCCTGTTATCCAGGCATCAACAGTGTTGAGGGCACGCTTGAGCGGGTCTACCTTGCGAACATCGCAGCATTCCTTGTGGCCGTCTTTATAGAATGAGAACAATCCTTTTTCCTTCACCAGTTTTTCAGTGGCATCGCGGTTGGCGAAGAACACTTCGACATCAATATTATAAGTTTTCCTGACCTCTTCGATGAACTGGTAAGTCTCAGGATGCAGGCGTCCGGTATCGAGCGTGAAAACCCTGAAGTCCTTTCCTGTTTTTTTTGCCATGTCGACCAGTATGACATCCTCAGCCCCGCTGAAGGAGATGGCGATATTTTTGAATTTCCCAAGCGCTAATTCGATGATCTCCCGGGGAGAGCTATTATCGTATTCATTTGCTAATTTCTCAATATTAAGTTCTGACATATATTCACCTTATCCGAGTATATCTTTCCTGAAGGTCTCAAATCCCACGCGGTCAAGGCAATCGCCGAACCTCTCGCCTACGTGGGTGTTCTTCTTTGACCAGTCGATTATTTTCCTGAATATGGCGATTGCTTCCTGCGGGGATTTCGCATCTACCAGGTCTTTTCCAAGCTTCGGATGCTTTCCAATCTTCCCGCCAACAAAGAGCCTGTAGCCTTTCCATTCCTCGGCAATGAGGTCTGACGGGCATGCCCCGACGCAGGCGCCGCAGAGGTTGCATTCATCCCAGAGTATCTTTGCTTTATCATCCTCAACTACAATGGCTTTCTCAGGGCACATGAACGTGCACGTCCCGCAGCCCGTGCAGTCCTGCGTATAAATCGCAGGCTTGAGTATTCCCATTACGCCGAGGTCGTTCTCCTGCGGCTTGGCGCAGGCGTTCGGGCATCCTGTTACCGCGAACTTTATTTTCACAGGCATGTCCTCCCCGAAGAATTCCTTATCCAGTATGCCTGCCAGGCCGTATGTATCTATGATGCCGTAATTGCATTCGAGGTTCCCTGGGCATGAAATGATATTACGCACACGCGGTCCGCATGAGCCGGGAGGGGTGCCGTTGTCTTCAAGCTCTTTTGTGATGGCATCGAGGTTATGGATATCCACGTTGGGGATTTGCAGCCCCTGCCTCGTGGTGATATGAACGTAGTCTGTGCCGTATTTCTTTGCAATTTCGCTGATTCCCGCAAGCTGATCACAAGTCACGTTGCCGCATGGCATGCGAAGCCTGACCACGAAAAGGTCCTTCTGCTTCTGCTTCATGTAGCCGGATTTTTTAAGGGATGCCACGTCAAGTTTTTCAAGGCTCATATTGCTCCTGATATTCGGAAATATATTTATATGATTCTGGTGCTTAACTCATGGGGACTTAAATATATCTGATGAATGCGGCAATATTTGTTAATAAAATGGCACGTTGCCTTTCGAAGCCATCGATAACTATATCGTGATAATAACCATATTTTTACAGGGGAAAATTATGGAAAATCAGATTCTCTGGCTTAACCGGAAAGAAGTGGAATCGCTCCTTGATATGCAAGGGACAATTAAGGTTGTTGAAGAAGCGTTCAGGCAGCACGGGCTTAAGAAAGTCCAGATGCCTCCAAAACTCTACCTTTATTTCAAAAAGCACAACGGCGACCTGAGGACGATGCCTGCGTATCTTGAAGAGCAGGACATCACTGGGGTGAAGATAGTTAATGTCCATCCGGACAACCCGAAAAAAGGCCTTCCTACGGTGATGGCGCTCGTGGTGCTTAACTCCACGGAAACAGGGGCGCCGATCGCGGTGATGGACGGCACTTACCTGACAAACATGAGAACGGGCGCGGCGGGCGGAGTCGCTGTGAAATACCTGGCGCGCAAGGATGCAAAGATTGTGGGTTTCGTGGGTACCGGGAACCAGGCGATAACCCAGCTTCTTGGGATAAATGAGGTTATCGATATCGAGGAGATAAAAGCCACGAGCACATCTGAGAAAGGCACCCTTGCATTCAGGCAGGAAATGGAGAAAAGAATTGGCTGTGACATAGTTCCAAAAAAAAGCATCGAAGAGGTATGCGATTGCGATATCCTTGTCACTACAACCCCTTCAAGAGAGCCGATAGTGATGAGCGAATGGATTGCTGAAGGTACTCATATCAACGCCATCGGGGCCGACGCGCCAGGAAAGGAAGAGCTTGACCCGAAGATATTGAAGCGCGCGAAGATTGTGGTGGATGACATACCGCAGGCTTCGCATTCGGGCGAGGTAAATGTACCGATATCAAAAAAGCTGATCTCTGAAAAGGACATCTGCTGTGAGATTGGTGAGGTTATTGCAGGCAGGAAGAAAGCCAGGATGAGGGATTCGGATATTACGGTCTTTGATTCGACCGGGCTTGCGATACAGGATGTGGCGACTGCGAATATGGTGTATCAGAAGGCGCTGGAGGAGAATATGGGTATTAAATTGCAGCAGTTCTAATCCTTTTTGGCAAGGCATTAGATGGTGTTGAGGTTTGCCCAGGACGGGATCGGAACCCGCGACCTCCAGATTTCTCAGGAAGCAAAGCGCCTCTTCAAATATACCCTATGAGTCTGGCGCCCTAACCAACTAGGCCACCTGGGCACAACCCTACCCTACATGCAAAGAGGTATTAAAATATATCGTACTCAATGCTTTCGAAATATACATATATCTTATAATCTTTTTATGTCCTACTATGTTATCACGCAGAGTCGATCATTTTGTGGAGTCTGTCATTCGCGATATGACGCGCCTTTCTTTAAAACATGATGCGATCAACCTTGCGCAGGGATTTCCTGACTTCCCTGCACCTGACGAACTCAAACGCGCCGCAGCCTCTCCAATATTGGAAGATTATAACCAGTACTCAATAACGTGGGGGGCAAAAGACCTGAGGGAGGAGGTCTCAAGAAAAGCCTTCGAATATAATCATATCGAAGCCGATCCTGAAACAGAAGTCACAGTAACCTGCGGTTCGACTGAAGCCATGATGGCGTCCATGCTTGCCATAATAAACGAAGGCGATGAGGTTGTGGTATTCGAGCCGTTTTATGAGAACTACGGGCCGGATGCTGCAGTTTCAGGCGCTATCCCGCGTTTTGTGCCCTTAAATGACGATAGCAGCATAAATGAAGAAGCCTTAGTCTCTGCATTTAATAAAAAAACGCGTGCGCTTATCCTGAATACACCTAATAACCCTGCCGGGAAAGTATTCACAAAGGATGAGTTAAAACTTATTGCAGACCTGTGCGTGGAACACGATGTCATCGCGGTAACGGATGAGATCTACGAGTATATACTGTACGACAAAAGAAAGCATGTCAGTATCGGTTCGCTTGATGAAATGAAGGACAGGACGATCACAATAAGCGGTTTCTCAAAAACGTACAGCGTCACAGGCTGGCGTATCGGCTACGTGCTTGCGGGAAGAACGCTTACCTCCGCGATACGGAAAGTGCACGATTTCCTGACGGTCGGAGCGCCTGCGCCGCTTCAGCATGCATGTGTCAGAGCGCTTGGGTTCCCGGATTCATATTATGGGGAGCTTGTGAAAATGTATGATGGTAAGAGAAAATATCTCTATAATGCTTTGATAAAGGCGGGATTCAAATGCCGGCTGCCCGAGGGCGCTTACTACATACTTGCCGATATACCTGAAGGCGTGGAAATGGATGACATGGCTTTTGCAAGGTACATGGTGAGGGAAGTTGGAGTGGCAGCCGTTCCCGGAAGCAGTTTTTACAGGAGCGGGGTTGGAAAGCACAAGCTGCGGTTTACGTTCTCGAAGAAGGATGAGACGCTGCAAGAGGCGGCAAGGCGGCTTGAGGGTTTAAGTATTTAAAAACTAACTGGTACAAAGAATGAAAATCATCATTATCGACTACGGACTCGGAAACCTGCGCAGTATCGAAAAAGCCCTCCAGTACGTCGGCGCAGAAGTTGAGATCTCAAACGACCCCTCTTCAATAGACAGCGCCGATGCCCTGATACTTCCGGGCGTCGGGGCTTTTCGCGATGCTATGATGCATTTTTCAACGCTTGAACGCGTGGTTAAAGATGCTGTGGAAGATGGGAAGCCTCTCCTCGGTATATGCCTCGGGATGCAGATGCTGGCTTCAGAGAGCGAAGAAGGGGGATTGCACAGGGGCATAGATATCATTCCAGGAAGAGTGATCCGGTTCCCGGCGTCTGAACTTAAAGTCCCGCACATGGGATGGAACTCGCTTGATATCACGAAAAAAATCCCGCTGCTAAAAGGCGTAGAGAGCGGCTCTTATGTATACTTTGTACACTCTTACCATGTAAGCACGGATGATAGATATGAGGCTGCCCTTTGCGATTATGGTATAGAGTTCCCCGCCGTCATAACCAATGAAGCCGGAAATGTCGTAGGCACCCAGTTCCACCCTGAAAAAAGTGGCGCTATCGGGCTTAGGATGCTTTCGAATTTTGTGGAGAATTATGGACCTTGAAGGTTATGCCAGACGCGGCCTCCTGAGGAATGATGAGAAGCTTGAGGAGAAACTGACCGAAAGGATACTTGAGATCAAAAACATCTAACGGAAGCATGCAGCGGCGATAGCCAGCGCGGTTATTGTGGAAACAAAAGCCACCTTGAACCCGGAAGGCGACCTGCTTAAACCGATCACTTCGGGCGTGACAATGGGGGATTTCGGCGTCGGCTCGCGCGGCATGGGGGATTTTTATACTCATGAGAAAATCGCCGAGGTGATCGGCAGAACCTCTGCTGTTGTGGATTCCTCGCATCTTGACGATTCCGGCGTTGTGCGTGCTGGAGGGCAGTATATTGTCGTCACCATTGATGGCATGCATTCGCGCCTCTCTGACTTTCCTTTCCTTGCCGGATTTCATGTGGCTCGCGCGGCGCTGCGGGATGTGTATGTGATGGGGGCGCGGCCTGTTGCGCTGCTCTCTGACATCCATGTTGCGGACGACGGGGATGTTGCGAAGATATTCGACCACATCGCGGGAATCACGACCGTATCCGAACTGATCGGAGTACCACTGATAACGGGAAGTACGCTCAGGATCGGCGGCGATATGGTTATCGGTGAGCGGATGACAGGCGGAGTTGGCGCTGTGGGCGTAGCTGAAAGCCTCACCGCGCGCATCCAGGCAAGACCAGGGGATGTTATCCTGATGACCGAAGGGGCAGGCGGAGGGACAATATCGACCACAGCGCTATATTACGGGATGCACGATATCGTGGATGAAACGATTAACCTCAAGTTCATCGATGCCTGCGAGGCGCTGTTCGAGGCCGGCCTGATCGGAAAAATCCATGCGATGACAGATGTGACCAATGGCGGTATTCGGGGTGACGCCAAGGAGATTTCAAGAACAGCCAGGGTCAAGCTAGTGTTTGTGGAAGAGAAGCTGCGCGCGCTTGTGAATAAAAAGGTGCTTGCAATGCTCGATTCACTTGAAATCGATTATCTTGGGGTTTCGCTGGACGCACTTCTGATAATCGCGCCGCCGGAATATGCGGATGAGATCCTGGAATGCGTGCAGAAAAAAGGCGTGGCTATAGATATTGTCGGGAAGGTCGAGGAAGGCGAAGGTGCGGAATTGATACAGGATGGAGAAATCCATGACTTTACCCCCCGCTTCAGGGAATCGGCTTATACACCGATCAAGAAACTTGTCGGGGAGAGAACGCCTAAGAATTTTGAAACGATGAAAAAGGCTGTGGATAAAGCCGCTGCGCAGGCCATTAGGAAGAAAAGACGGATAGTTGAAAAGATTAAAGGT